>CALZKX010000228.1 GCA_945788155.1 uncultured Flavobacteriaceae bacterium | reverse complement strand
TGAGTTATAGTGCTAACCTTGGATTTGGTTTTAACTATAAGTTATCTAATAAATTAAATTTAAATCTTGAACCTATGTTTAAATATCAATTAAACACTTTTAGAAATACTTCTGGCAATTTTAAGCCATATTTTATAGGAGTTTATTCTGGTTTAAGCTTTAAGTTTTAAAAATTTTAGTTGGTTAGGTTGGTTATTGTACTTCTGCTTAGAAGTGTCAATAATTTTAAAAGTCACTCTATTGGGAGTGGCTTTTTTTTTATGATTGTGTCCCGTCCTGAAATAAGTTGACACAAAATCGGGTTAAGCGTACACAGCGTGATTACAATTTGGGTCTTAAATTGACCTTGGTTGTAGTGGTGGAACTATTGGTAAGAGAATCTATAAAAACTTATAATAATAAAAGACCGCACTTGAGTTTAAACATGAAAAAACCTAATGTTGTACACAGCAAAAAACCAGAGAAGTTAACTTCTCTGGTTTGATTTAATTTATTTAAAAACTGTCACCCTATTTTAGGGCGACTCATTGTTATAATAATTCCACTCTACCTGAAGACAACATGTAAACACCTCCAACAATAGCAATTTCGCCATTATCTTCCATTTCTCTTAGAATTGGGCTTTTTTTCCTAATTCTATCCATAGTCAACTTTACATTGTTCTCAACGGTTATCTCAACAAATTTACTGTTAGACGAATTTGCCCCTCCTTCAACCTCAACTGCTGATTGTTTTACTGCTGGTAAAATGTTTTCCAACAAAGCAGTAATATTTCCAAGTTCTACGCCATCACAAGCTGCTTTCACAGCACCACAAGCTTCATGGCCAAGAACTAAAACCAATTTACTTCCAGCAACTTTACAAGAGTATTCCATGCTTCCCAAGATATCTACATTTTCAAAATTTCCAGCGACTCTCGCTACAAAAATATCTCCAATAGCTTGATCCAAAACGGTTTCAACTGGTACTCTTGAATCTATACAAGATAAGATTACGGCTTTAGGGAATTGTCCACCAAGGGTTTGTTCTACCAGAGCTTTATTATCTATGTCTTGAGTACTTCCCAAAACAAACCTTTGGTTTCCCTCCATCAAATCACTTAAAACAGATTGAGGGGTTAATTGGTCTTGTGCTTCTTTTGTTATTGCTATATTTTTTATCATGATTTTTAATTTTAATTGTTTTAATATTTATCTTCTACATTTTGCTTTATCCAACTCACACAGGCGTTAAAATTAACGAAAATATGTTCTTCGGGAATAAAGTCTGGAATAATATCGATGCGCTCCATCATATAACGCGGTTGTTTTAAGAGGTTTACAAAAAGTACGTCGATGTTTTTATTTTTTAGATCCTGAAGCATATCCTCCATAGCATATAAACCCGATTGATCCATATATTGCATGCGTCCCAACCTCAATATTACTGTAGTTGCGGTATCAGGTATTTGAGCTCTAAGCTGTTGAAAATCGCTTGTGGAACCAAAAAACAAAGGGCCTTTTAGGTGTTTGATAAACACTTCTTCCTTTAGGTTTTCTGGGAATCCTATCTCATCTTTCCAAGCCTCTTCTTTTAATGGTTTTACATCGGAACGTTCGGCAGTTAAATCACCTATTTTCTTCATAAACATTAATGAGGCAATTACTAATCCAACTCCAACAGCATATACTAAATTCCAGAAGGTGGATAGTAATAATACCACTATCATTATCAATACTTCAGAACTTAATTTAAAAGGTCCAAATTTGATATCTCTTGGCAAACTTGGAATTGCTCTTAATCCTTTATAATCCATTACGCCAATACCAACTGTAATTAAAATTCCGGCCAAAACCGCAGCAGGTATTTTTGATGCTAGTGGTGCTAACGCTAATAGAATTACTAATAACATTACTGCTGCAATCATCCCAGAAAGCCTTGTTTTTCCTCCAGAATTAATGTTTACAACCGTTCTAATAGTTGCACCTGCACCTGGAATTCCTCCAAATAAAGCTCCAATTGTATTTCCAATTCCTTGTCCTACCAATTCTTTGTTTGGTTTGTGCTTGGTCTTCGTCATATTATCGGCAACAACACTTGTTAATAGTGAGTCTATTGCTCCTAATAGTGCTAATGTTAACGCTGTAAATATATATGGCGTTATGGAACTTAATTGGAATTGTGTAAAGATTTCGGTTCTAATAACTGGCAAGCCTTCAGGGATTTTTTCAATAGGCTGATAGTTAAGGCTAAAGCCCATAGCTATTGCAGTCATTACAACCAATGCGACCAATGTGCTTGGGACTGCTTTTGTAATTCGTTTAAATCCATAGATAATGAAAATAGTGCCTAGCGCTAATATTAATTCAAGCCAATTAATATTTTTTAATGCTCTTGGCAACACTTTAAATGCGCCAACAACTCCCGAAGCTTCTTTCCCTGCCAATGTTTGGGATTCTTTAAGAATTTGATCCTGAGAAATCCCTTCGGCTCGTGATATTGTTTCTTTAAAATCTTCAAGGACCAGAATGCCTTCGCCAGCTTCTTCCCTGAGGATGTTTTCAAGAATTAGTTCTTCAGCTTGAGGTTTAAATTCTTGCACATAGCTCACATCATCCTTTGGGTAATAACCTAAAGATGGTAATATTTGAGTCACTAGAATTATAACACCAATTGCAGTCATAAACCCAGAAACAACTGGGTAAGGAATATACCTAATGTATTTTCCTAGCCCTAAAAACCCAAGACCAATTTGCATTAATCCTGCCAATATAAATACCGTTAATATCGCTGGAAGTGCTTTGTTAACATCTCCATCATTAACCGCAATAATTCCAGCAATAACAACCATACTTACAGCTGTCATTGGAGCGGTAGGTCCAGAAATTTGTGTGTTTGTTCCTCCAAAAAGTGCTGCAAAAAAGCTTATAAAAATAGCGCCATATAGTCCTGCACTTGGGCCTAAGCCAGAAGAAACGCCAAAAGCCAATGCAAGTGGTAATGCTACGATTCCTGCTGTAATCCCTCCAAAAGTGTCGCCTTTAAGATTTGAAAATAAATTTTTCATAATTAATGGTTTTTGTTTTTACTTTTAGTTAAAAAGTAACAAACGTGATTATATTTAATTGATCTCTACTTGTTGTTTCAAAAAACTGGTTCATGTATCCTAATTCGATCTTAACGTTTTTACTAAGATTATATCCTAAACCTCCATAGACTCTATTTCTATCAAAAATCGAACTCTTGGAGTTTAAGAAAATTTCATTATAAGCCGATAGGTAAAAAGGGCTTTCACCAGACTTGTTATATTTTAAGGGTATATTTAAACTTAAAAAATAACGAAATCGCAATTTAAAATCTTCTTCAACAAATCGTTGTTCAAAACGATAGCGATGGCTTAATTTAACTTTGCCAACATCTTGTTTGGTGGTATATTGCTGAAAAACGCGGTGTTCGTTTACCGATGTTTTGTCATCTGAGTTTTCTACATAGTTCTGGGACAATATATAACCATATCCAAGTAAAATATTATTCTTTTCAGAGATATTGTAGCCAAGTCCTGTTCGAAGTAATAATTGCTCTAAATTGCCAATAGCATTATAATTTCGATACTGAACTTCGTTATGAATATTCCATTTAGAATTTAGCTTCTTGTTTCCAATATAAATTAACCAATTTCCAAAATCACTATTTTGGCTAAACCCCATTAAAGGTAATGCTAATGCAAAAACCAACAAAGTGATTTTTGATTTTAAATTTGTTTTTTCTTTTCTCAAAACTTAATACTATATATTAACTGGTCTTAATCTAAAAAATTCTATATAACTTGGTGGGTTTTCGACTATACCACGTTCAGAAATTAATTTTATTGTAATATTCCTGTTGGCTGCCTTAAAAGCAAAATCATCTAGTATTTCAATAATATCATTATCTAAATATCTGGTTTTTCTAACATCTAATTCTAAATATGAGTTTTCTGGAATATTATCTAACTCATTTAAGATAGCTCCTTTGTTAAAAAAAGTTACTTCTTCGGCTAAAGTCATCTTTATTCTGCCATCATTTAACTCGTCACCTTCTTTATGTAAAAAATGAGAGTTTTGATAGCTTTTTATAAGAATAACAACTATTCCTACAGCTAATCCAAGTCCAATACCATACAAAAGATCTATAAATACAATCCCAAAAACGGTTACATTAAATGGCACCCATTGTTTCCACCCTAAATCGTACATTTTTTTGAATAATGCTGGTTTCGCTAATTTATAACCCACAATTAATAATACTGCTGCAAGTACTGATAACGGAATCATATTTAATAATCTAGGGATAATCATTATAGATATTAACAATAAAAAACCATGAATAATAGTCGACATTTTGCTTCTACCTCCAGATTGAATATTAGCTGAGCTTCTTACAATAACTTGCGTTATAGGTAAACCTCCAATCATTCCAGAAATAATATTTCCTGTTCCTTGAGCCAATAATTCCCTGTTAGTGGGTGTTACATTTTTATCTGGGTCTAACTTATCGGTAGCTTCTACACACAATAACGTTTCTAAACTAGCAACTAAAGCAATTGTAAAAGCAATTATCCAAATATCTGCGTTTGTAATTACACTAAAGTTTGGAAAACTAAATTGGCCTAAAAATGATGTTACATTTTCTGGTATTGGAACACTAACCAAATGTGATTCCTCAATTGCTAAAGAGCCATAAGATTTAGTTAGCATAAAAAATATAATACCAATAGCCACAGCAACTAAAGGGCCTTGTATAATTTGAAATATTTTTGCTTTTTTTGATAATACTTTATCCCAAAGTAATAAAATAAATAAGCTAATTATGCCTATTAGTGCAGATCCCAATTGAATGTGATCAAAAATATTTAGTAATTGAGTCGTTGTACTTTCTCCATTTACTTTAAATAAAGTAAATGCTTTATCATAACCAAAAAAGTGAGGAATTTGTTTTAAAATAATGATAATTCCAATTCCAGTTAGCATCCCTTTTATAACTGAAGATGGAAAATAATATCCAATAACCCCTGCTTTTAAAATCCCAAAAACAAGTTGAATAACTCCTCCCAAAACAACAGCTACCAAAAAGTTTTCATAACCTCCTAAGGTGCTAATGGCTGTTAATACTATAGCCGCTAAACCCGCAGCTGGACCACTTACTCCTATTTTCGATCCGCTTAAAGATCCAACTACAATTCCTCCAACAATTCCTGCTATTAATCCTGAAAAAAGTGGTGCTCCACTAGCTAATGCAATACCTAAACATAATGGCAATGCAACAAAAAACACTACAATACTCGCAGGCAAGTCATTTTTAATAAATTTAAACATATAATAATCGATTTAATCAATCTTATAAAAGATTGACATTTAATTGAACATTCTATTTGGGTCTGGAAACCCTAAAATCCAACTTATTAAATGTTTGTTTCTGGAGGAGGTGATGTGAGTTCTTTAAATAATGAGCTATAATTATCAGAACGGTTGTTTAGTAGATTAGCTCGACCATTGCTGTGGCTGTCGTATTCAATATTTTCTCTTGAAGGTGACTTGATTTCAAGGTCTTTGCCTTTTTCTTCGCTTTTTTTCTCTTCTTCTTCATTTGAGTCTATTAGAATAGAGATATCGTAACTATCATCAACCACAGCAAGTATGTTTGGTACAATAGTTAGTACCGAAAAAATTATTGAAAATATTACTGCTATGATTGTTCTGTTCATCTAGAAATTTTGAGTAGCAAATATACTTTTTGATTTTATCAAATTTGTTAAGGAAATATTAAATATTATTCAACAATTTAATATCTTCTGAGGGTATCCAGCCTGTTTTTCCATCTGCTAATTTTATTTTTGTCCAATTCTCATCATAGACCTCTAAAACTTGAACTTTGGTTCCTTCGTGCAAAGTAAAGGCTACTTCACTTCGCAAATTAGGATCTGTTTTTATATCTGTTTCTTTAGTAAAAACTATTGCAGGATTATCTTTTTGTACATATTGGTATTTTTGATACGCAAAGAACAGGCAAACCATTGCTAAAATAATAGCTGATGAACTAACTATAAATGCCAAACGTTTTTTTGTTGTAGTGCTTGAGAAATAGTATCCTAAAAATAGGGCTGCAAAAACCATGACTAACACTATCGAGAATAGTGCCCAAGTATCAAAGCTAAATGCATTTACTATATTTTTACCAATTCTTGATAAGCCAATTTCTGGTACAGATTCAATATCGTCTATCGTCATATTTTGGGCAAAGCTCAAATTGGCTTTAACATCTTTATTTTTTGGAGATAGCTGCAGGGCTTTTTCATAATAGTAAATGCTTGGTGCAATTCTATTTAATTTATAGTAAGCGTTAGCCAAATTAAAATATAGTTCGGTGGAATGTACACCACTGTTTAAAATTCTTTCGTAGCTTTCTATGGCTTGTTGATAATTACCATTGTTGTATGATTTGTTTCCAGCATCAAACAATACCTCATTTTGAGCGCCCAAAGAAACACTTAATACAATTGTTAGTATGCATACTATTTTCCTTACCATACTATCGCCTAATTTGTTTATCAATAATAGATATTACTCTTGCTGCTTTACTGTAATCTTGCTGCATCTCTACATTAGAGAAAGGTGTGTATCTTGCCAATTCGCAGCTCTTAAGTAAATCTATAAACTCAGTTATAGCATCACCATTAACTGATTTATTAGTTAATAATTGTTCTATTTTATCCTTACTAAAGTCGCTTGTTTCTATGTGGAGTTTGGATTTTAAGTAGTTGTGTAAGGCGCGTTCCAAAGCGTTATAAAAGGCTTCTTTTTTTCCAAGTGCCTTTTTGGCTTCACTTAAATATTTTCGAGCCAATTTATTTGCAGTCCGAACTTTGTTACCAACAACATCGTTATCTCTTTCTTCTTTTTTATGTCTTAAGAAAATAGCAATAGGTAAAATTAAAAAGGGTGCTAACAATAAAACCCAAAACAATTTGGATTTAAAGAAGTATGAAGGCTCTTTAGAAATAAAATTAGTTGTTGTTTTAAACGACATAAATTGTCCGCCAGATTGTGCAATTGGTTCTTTTATTATAGTTGATGTATTGCTATTATTGCCTCCATTGTTTTTAATTGGGCCTTCGTTGACGTTTATAACAAGCTCTTTAGAGTTAATTGTTTTATATTTTTTGGTTGTTAAATCGAAGTATGAAAATGACACACTTGGTATTGGGTATTTGCCTTGGTAAGATGGTACAATTGTATATGTATTAGACATTTGACCTTGCATTCCAGCTAAGTTTGTAGATACCTTTTCGCTATGTTCAGGCTCATACACCTCCAATGAGCTTGGTAATGTTAATTTAGGAAGTTCAAAAAGCTTTAAATTTCCTTTTCCAGAAACCTTTATTGTAGCCTGTAATGCTTCGGTTGCTTTTAACTCGCTTTTATTGGTTGAAACTTCAAAGTCGAAGCTTCCAACTGCTCCCGAAAAATCTAAAGGTTTTCCTGCTTGTGGTAAAGGTTTAACATTAATGGTCCTATTTCCAGCAGCAACTGTACGATGTACCGTTTTTAACAGTCTGCTTCCAAAAATATCACGCCTATTGGTTGGTACTTGTACTTTAATATCCAGAGTTAATGGCTCAATATTAAGCTTACCTGTTTTTTGTGGATAAAGCACTGTTTTTCTTAACACTACATATCTGTAATCTTCGCCATTAAAAGTGCTGTTTACCAGTTTTAATTCTTTTACATTAATATTTTGACTCCAAAAATCGGAATATCTGGGATTATCCAGTTCTCGCCATGTTTCAACACCTGTATTTGGTGAAATATAGAGTTTATATACAACCGTAATGGCTTCATTTAGGTACGGATTGGTTTTAGAGACTTCAGCTACTAAATGAATGTTTTGAGATGCAATATAATTTGGGTCATTTGGGTCTTTTGGTTTATCTATTGCGGCAGTAACCTCAATGGTTACTGGAAGTGTTTTATAGACTTCTCCATCAATCTCTATGGTAGATTGCCCAATGGTAAATTTACCTCTTTTTTTTGGCGCTAGAAAGTAGCTGTATGTTTTGGAAAAAGATTTAACGCCATTTACCCATTGTCTACTAATATTTTGACTTGGCCCAGCAGCAATAGTAAAATCTTCGAAGCTTGGAGGATTAAAATTATCACCATCTCCATTCATTACAAAATCTATTCGTAAACGCTCGTTTATACCCAGTTTTTTCTTGCTGACTTTAGCTTCAAAAGTAACTTGAGCCGACGCAAAACATGTAATTAAAAACGCAATTATATGGAGCTTGAGTTTCATGTGTTAGTCATTGTTATTTAATCTATAACATGTAACATCCATTGAATATCTAAGTATAAAATTATAGACACTTTTAGATGTTTCATTTTACCAATCTTTTTCAGCTTTTACTTTCTTCCCTTTGGTTTTTTTGGCATTTATTTTTTGTTGTACCTTTTTCTCTTCATTATTCATTGCTTCTAACAAATTTTTAACTTGTTGTGGCGATAATTTTCCAGATTGTGGCTGTGGTTTGTCGTTCTTGTTTTTTGTATCGCCATCTTTGTTTTGGTTTTCATCGTCTTTTGGTTTTCCTTGATCGTCCTTCTCATCATCTCCATCTTTTTTTTCGTCTTTGTTTTCTCCTTCGTCTTTTTTTTCGTCTTCTTTCTTTTCGTCTTCTTTGTCTTCGTCTTTTTTATCCTTATCCTTGTTTTTGTCTTCGTTTTGCTGCTGTTCTTTAGCGCATTCTTTGGCAACTACAAAGTTGTATCTAGATTCTTCGTCATTTGGATTATTTCTTAAAGCGTTTTTGTAGGCCTCTACAGCTTCTTTACACTTTTTTTGCTCCATTAAAGTATTGCCAATATTGTGAAATGCTCTGTGTTTTTCTTCCTTGGTATTAGCGATTTTTGCAGCTTCTAAGTGACGCAATAAAGCCTCATCAAAATTTTTGGTTTCGTAATAGGCATTTCCTAAGTTATAGGCTCCTATAGCGTTGTTTGGTTTTTTAGAAATGGCTTTTCTGTACTCCTTTTCTGCTGAAATAAAATCATCTTCTATTAAAGTATTTCCTTGATACACAAAATCATTGGATTTTAACAATGCTTTATCTTTTTCTTGTGAAAATACACTAGAAATTGAGAAGGTTAATATGAAGATTAATAAATGTTTCATAACAAATAGTTCTCTTTAAATTTGAAAAAACTTACCGAATATTAATAATTTTTCTCGTGATTGTGTCATAAGTTTTCGTTAAATAAATTTAAACGGTTTAACCATGCGGTTTTACGTTCTAGTAATAATATATCGATTAATAAAAAGAAAATACCAAATGCCAAAAACCATTGAAATTGATCTTTATACTCTGCAAATTGTTTGGCTTCAAATTCTTTTTTATCCATGTTGTTTAAAATATCGCGAATAGATTCAAGTACTTCGGCGGTATTTTTGCCATTAATATATTGTCCATTTGCCTCTTTTGCTATATCGATTAATGTTTCTTCGTTTAACTTAGTAATAACTGTTTGGCCTTGGTTATCTTTTTTATAATTTAAAACAATATTATTTCGCTTAATTG
>CALZKX010000227.1 GCA_945788155.1 uncultured Flavobacteriaceae bacterium | reverse complement strand
TTATTTCAGAACTCTGTTCTAAACAAATATTTAAAAGGATTAGAGTCCGAAAAAGTTAATGAAGCTTACGAAAGATTTACCAGCCATTTCCATAATCCGACCATTCAAGAAAATATACGAAATTCTAATGAGGAACAATACCAAGGCGAATTTCTAATTGACCTTTTTGTGAATGTTTTAGGCTATATTAAAAACCCAACGCCTGACTTTAATCTCACCACGGAATTAAAAAACATAAAAGGCTCTAAAAAGACAGATGGAGCAATTATCTCAAGGGACTTAAGTCCCTTGGGCAATAATGTTATTGCAGTAATTGAGCTAAAAGGAACAAACACAACAGATTTAAGCAAAGTTGAAACCCAAGCATTTGGATATAAAAACAATCAACCAGGTTGTAATTATGTCATTACTTCCAACTTTGAAAAACTGCGTTTTTATATTGATAACGCAGTTAACTTTGAGGAGTTTAACCTGTTTCAACTCACCAAAGAACGTTTTGATATGCTTTGGCTTTGCCTTTCATCAGAATATCTTTTAAAAGACATTCCCAAAAAGATAAAAGACGAATCGTTAACACAAGAGGAAAACGTCACTAAAAAATTATACAAAGATTACGCATCATTTAGAAACGAGATT
The DNA here is from genome assembly GCA_945788155.1 of uncultured Flavobacteriaceae bacterium. Classification (GTDB taxonomy): domain Bacteria; phylum Bacteroidota; class Bacteroidia; order Flavobacteriales; family Flavobacteriaceae; genus Pontimicrobium. The sequence continues at coordinate 5,239 of CALZKX010000227.1, read as the reverse complement.
TTTGATGCCATACAAAAAGAAAACCCTGAATACGATAAGCTAACTCTATTTAAGAAAACGCAAAAATTACTCGACCGTTTTCTATTTATCTTTTTTGCAGAAGATAGACTGTTGTTACCACCAAACTCAATTCGTTCAATTGTAAATCAATGGACAGATTTACGAGATAAATACGACGCGTATTTTACTTTGTACGACCGTTTTAAAAAGTATTTCGGTTATATGAACACAGGACACAAAGGGCAACAACACGATATTTTTGCTTACAATGGTGGTTTATTTGCACCAGACGAAATTTTGGACAACATCAAAATTAACGATGATTTACTCTATAAACACACAATTAATTTAAGTAATTACGATTTTGAAAGTGAAGTAAGTGTAAATATTCTTGGACACATTTTTGAACATTCGTTAAACGATATAGACGAAATACAAAACGCCATTTCTAATAATTTCAACGAACTTAAGTCCGTTGGTAAACGTAAAAAAGATGGTGTTTTTTACACACCAAAATATATTACCAAATATATTGTAGATAACACTGTAGGCAAACTTTGTGAGGAAAAGAAAACAGCACTCGACATACAAGAAGCTGAATACGAAAAAGAACGCAAGGGAAGGCAGAAAGCAACATTAAAAAAGTTAAGCAAAAAGTTAGAAGATTACAGAAAATGGTTGTTACAAATTACCATTTGCGACCCTGCTTGTGGTAGTGGAGCTTTTTTAAACCAAGCTTTAGAGTTTTTAATTGCAGAGCACCAATATATTGACGAATTACAAGCCAAACTATTTGGAGATGCCATGGTATTGAGTGAAGTTGAAAATGCCATTTTAGAAAACAATTTATTTGGTGTCGATATAAATGAGGAAAGTGTTGAAATTGCCAAACTTTCACTTTGGTTACGAACAGCACAAAAAGGCAGAAAGCTCACGGCATTAAACAACAATATTAAATGTGGCAACAGTTTAATTGACGACCCAACTGTTGCAGGAGATAAAGCCTTTAATTGGCAAAAAGAATTTCCAGAAGTATTTAAAGAAAAAAACAAAAAAGCCTACCATATTACCACTGCAATACACGACAGTCGCACCTCTGCCAGAATGATAAAATATAAGGTTAGAGAACTTAGGGAAGGTGGCACTAATCCTTTCCCAAATGTTATTTACTTTACTAAAGAAGACGATTTACTAATAACACAAACTATAGCAGATATTGTAAAAGAAGACAACCTAAACCTTTTAGCTTATAATATTTGTGCAGACCATATACACCTACTTTTAGTATGCGACATAGATGAAATTCCTGCTATTATGCAGAAAATTAAAGGTCGCACCAGTTACACAAGGGGCTTAAGCCCCTTGGCAAAAGGGGGAAACAAAAAACCATTGTGGTCGCAAAAATATAGTGCGCCTAAAGAAATTACCTCGCAAGAGCAATTAGGCAATACCATAGGTTACATACAAACCAACCGCAACAAGCACGAATTGCCACCACACGGCAATGAGGTACAAACACTTATAGACCAAATGTGTTGCAGTGTTGAGCAAGCTTTTACACCTGAATACAAAGGTGGTTTTGATGTGGTAATTGGGAATCCGCCTTATGTTGATAATAGAGGTTTTGATAAAGATGTTTTACAGTATTTATTCAATAAATTTCAAAATTCATTTAAAAAATCAGGAACAGATAAGTTTAAAACAACTAAATTAAACCTAATAGCTCCGTTTATTGAAATCAACTCAAATATTTTAAAACATAATGGTTATTTAAGCTACATTTTTCATAAGAATATTTTTAAAACTAATGGATATACAGCAATAAGAAAGTTTATTCTTAAAAATTTCTATATAGAATTGCTTACAGATTGGGGAGCAGGTCAATTTCAAGATGTCATCGCAGAAACAGCAACATTTACCTTGAAAAAAAATAAAGAATCCAATGAAAATATAAAGGTCGAATTTTATAATCTCTATGTTAAAAAATTTGAAAACACTCAAGCACAAAAAGTATTTTTAAATGCTTATGAACACATCTTTGGTATATATTCATCAAAGGAAGATAGAAAAATCTTAAAGAAAATTGAGAAAGCTGATTTAAGGTTAAAAGAATTAGTGAATATTAATAATGGAATAGTAACTGGGAATGATAAAAAATATTTACACCATTCTAAAATAAATGAAGATTATAAAAAAGCATTAAGAGGAAGAGATATTGCCCGCTATGGCCATTTAAAGACTAATGAGTATATATACTATAAAAAAGAAGAACTTTTAAGGGCTAGAGATGAAGAAATATTTAATAATACCGAGAAATTAATAATGCAAATGATTAATATCGACTTTGTGATTACCTATGATAATAATCAATACTATAATCTTGGCACTACGTATGCTATAACTCTCAAAAAAGCCGAAAATCTACTACAGATACTTGGTGTATTAAACAGTAAACTGATTGGCTATTACTATAGAAAAAAATATACCAATGACTCAACATTAACTAACGCAATATCAACTAAAAACCTTTATACATTGCCAATAGTATTAGGTAAAGATGGTAACTTTGTAAAACTTGTAAATGATATTTTAGAACAAAACAAAGTATTATCTGATATATCAGGGAATAAATTAAAATTAATAGTATCAAAATTCAACATCCAGAAACCCTCCAAAAAACTACAAAACTGGTACGAATTAGACTTTGGCGAATTTATAAAAGAATTGGAAAAAGCACGTAAAAAATCTGCCAAAGAAACCCCAACGGACTTAAGTCCGTTGGGACAGTACAAAAAACTATCATTAAGTGAACAAGCTGAGTGGATGCAATATTTTAATGAGCAAAAACAAAAGGTTGTACAATTAAAAACTAAAATAGAGAAAACCGACCACGACATAGACCAAATGGTTTATGAATTGTACGGTTTAACAGATGCAGAAATCGCCATCGTCGAAGAGGCAACAAAATAATAGAACTTTAAATGACGATTCACGAACATTCTATTAAAAACACAAGAATTTTAATGGCTTAAATAACATATATTCATTTAAAAAACTTAGTGTTTAACCAAAAGATAGTGCTTAAAATTTGTTACAAGCCATATATAAAATTAGTAAGCGTCGTTTAAAATTTACTCCAATAAAAAATAAATAAGTAATAAACTACTACAGCTTTTTCGAAGACTTTTTATAGCATTTTTTTTAATGAGTATTAGCTATTGTTTACAATTTTACCATCAACCATCACTAGTTTTCTGTCAGCCATATTTGCCAATTCTTGATTATGGGTAACAATAACAAAGGTTTGCCCAAATTGATTCCGAAGCTTAAAAAATAAATCATGGAGTGTTTCTGCCGATTCGCTATCTAGATTCCCTGAAGGTTCATCGGCAAAAATAATTTTAGGGTTATTTATTAATGATCGTGCTACAGCTACACGCTGTTGCTCTCCTCCAGATAGTTCGTTTGGTTTATGATGTATTCTATGTGATAAGCCCAGAAATTCTAGGAGTTCTTTTGCTTTATTTTCTGCTTCAACTTTTGGCGTACCTTTTATAAATGCAGGAATGCATACATTTTCTAAAGCAGTAAACTCTGGTAATAATTGGTGAAACTGAAAAATAAAACCCAAATGTTCATTTCTAAATTTGGCTAATTCTTTTTCTTTAAGGTTTTTGATTGATGTGCCATCTATAAATAGCTCATGTGTTTCTTTTTTTGAAGCTTCATCTAAAGTGCCCAATATGTGTAGTAATGTGGTTTTTCCTGCGCCAGAGGCTCCTACTATTGAAACAATTTCCCCTTGTTTTATATTTAAATCTACACCTTTTAAAACGTGTAAATCATCGTAATACTTATGAATGTTTTTTACTTTAATCATATCAGTTTTTCGAAAGTAAAAATACAGAATAGATAATTAACCTTTTTATAATTTTTAAACAATATTATTTTTTGTTCATGTTGCATTAATTACTACTTTATTTTTCTTTTTTAAAGTCAATCTAAATATTTGTTTTTTATTTATAAGTAAAGGTTAAAGATTATAGTATAGTTTATGTTAATAAAGTTGCTGATTTTCAAGATGTCGTTTTAGTGATTATAATAAAATTGGTATGTTTCTTGTTATAGTTTTAGTACATACTTTAATTAATTTTACACTATGAATAAATATAAAAAACTTACTATTTGTTTGGTATGCGACGCCTTGGGATATGTATCGTTTGTGTTTCCTCCATTTGATATTATTTGGGCACCATTAGCAGGTTATTTAATGACAAAACTATACAAAGGCAAAACTGGGAAAATTGCTGGAGTAATTGTGTTTATTGAAGAAGCATTGCCTTTTCTAGATGTTGTACCAACCTTTACTTTAATGTGGTTATATAGTTATGTTTTTAAAACTAAAAAGGAAATTATAGAGGTTTAATAGAAACATACACGTTTAAGGATGTGTTTCTATTTTTTAGTTAATTCGGCATCAATTAATTCTAATACTACTTCTATTTCTTTTTTTAATTCTGAATAATATGAATCATTGAGATATCGAGCAGTTAAAATAAAATCTATAAGTTCATTTTCTAATTTTTGAGATTGCAATAATTGTAGATTTCCAAGTTTAAATTTGCTTTCCTTTATCCCAAAGGTTTCTCCTCCTGCATCAATTATCATTTTTTTTGCATTGCCCTTTGCGTTCATAGTAGCAATTACCTGCAGCCTCATCGCTGCATGTTCCTCTTCCTGAAATTTAATTTTAGTCAATATTCCATTGCTTGAGGATAATGCAAATTTTAATTTATTATTATTAAAAATAGCAAGTTTACCAGAGCTTATTATTTCATCTAACACAGCTTTATTTGGTCGGTATTGTACTTCCCAATTAGTCATGTTCATTGCTAATACTGCAAATTCCTCCTCTGAAATTATAGGGTTATCAGGTCCCATAAGATGAGATATTTTTAAAGCACTATCTGCATTACTTTTATTTATAATCATAGCTTTATCTAAAGCTAGGAGATTGTATTTAAATTCTTCCTTTAAAGAGACGAGATATTCTTGTTCTACCTGTCTTTGTTTGGCATACTCATTCCAATTATTAATTTGCAAAGCAATGAGAATCCCAATAACAACAAGCACAATTTCGCCAACAGCGTATTTAAAATATTTTCCTGTTTTCCCTTCTGAAAGTAAATTTTGTCTAATTTTTCTAAAGAATTTTATCATTGGTTAAAGGTTGGTTGTA
>CALZKX010000226.1 GCA_945788155.1 uncultured Flavobacteriaceae bacterium | reverse complement strand
TTTTATGAAAACAAATAAAAGCAATGTAAAACCCCAAAGTCCTGATCCTCCATAACTAAAAAACGGTAACGGAATCCCAATGGTTGGAATTAATCCCATAACCATGCCTATATTAATCAAGAAGTGCAAAAATAAAATGGCTGCAACACTGTAACCATATACACGGCTAAACTGTGACTTCTGTAATTCGGCAAGGTGCAAAATCCTAATGAGCAATAAAACAAAGAGTATCACCACAAAGCTACTACCCAAAAATCCCCATTCTTCTCCAACCGTACTAAAAATATAATCGGTATCTTGTTCAGGAACAAATTTACCTATGGTACGAGTTCCTTCCATAAACCCTTTTCCACCAAAGCCTCCTGAACTTATAGCTTTTTCAGATTCATTGAGGTTATACAAAATGGTGCGTTTCATTTGCTCTAACTTCTCTGGGTCTTTTTCTAAACGCAGCCATAAACTAATTCTATCCTGCTGATGAGGTTGCAAAACATTGTTATAGAAAAAGTGAACTCCAAAACTAAAAGCGATGCCTAGAACTGTAATTAAAATAGGTTGTAAGATTGACCCTCTCTTCTTTTTAATAAAAAAGTGATGTAGGGAAACCAAAATCGAAACTCCTATAGCAGTTGGTAGTACCGAAAATTTTAAAGCTGAAACAGATAAGACTACAATACTCAAAACCAATAACAAATATATTTGAGGAATACCTTCCCGATAGAAAACAAAAAAGAAAGCTGCGTAAACAATAGTACTTCCAGCATCATTTTGAAGCAAAATCAAAAATGCAGGTACAAGAATAATCAATGCCGTTTTTAGTTGGTCCTTGACATTTTTTATATTGGTTTGAAGGTCGCTTATATACTTTGCTACAGCTAATGCAGTGGCAAATTTTGCAAACTCACTAGGTTGTAAAGTAAAGCTACCAATGGCATACCAGGACGTGGCACCATTTACTGTTTTTCCAAAAAGAAACAAGCCTATTAAGGACAGTATTGAAACCAGGTATATAATGCTTGCAAAACGCTCGTAAAATTTAGCCTCTATACTTAAAACCAGGATTATTAATACCAAAGTGAATAAAATAAAAACCAATTGTTTCCCATAGCGTTCATTTAAGTCCAAATAAGAACTTATTTCTCCTGAAGAAGAGGCAGAAACAATGTTTAGCCAACCAAAACCAACCAATAATAAAAAAAGTACTATGGTTATCCAATCGAATTTAAAATTTCGAGTTCTGTTCAAACTCATTCTAGATCGTTTTGTGTATTTTGATTTTTTTTCTTTTGTTGCTCATAATCTTTAACCAACATCATTTGTGACTTGGCATTTATCTTAAAAGGTTTTCCTGAAGTGGGTTTGTCGTATTCATGTTCTAAAGTATGTTCCATGACCCACTTTTCTAAGTCTGTTCTTGTAATGTCGCCTTTAATGTATTTTTCAATCATTAAACTGGCAATTCGCCCAGCGAAACGCGCTCCGAAATAACCATTTTCAACTAACACAGCTATGGCAATTTTTGGGTTGTCTTTTGGTGCAAACGCAATAAAAATGGAGTGGTCTGTAAGCTGAGTTCTTACACTATCAATTTTAGTGAAATTTTCAGCAGTACCTGTTTTTCCACAAATTTCTATGTCTGGAACTTGTAAAAAACTTGCAGTTCCTTTATTGTAAACATCAAATAAGCCTTCAATTACTGGTTCAAAATGGCGCTTGTCAATGGTTGTATTGCGCTTGGTCGTATAGGTTGTGTCAATAGGCAGACCTTCAATGGACTTTATAATGTGTGGTGTATAATAAAAACCTCTATTTGCAATAGCAGCTGTCATGTTTGCAAGCTGAATTGGAGTTACCAAAATTTCACCTTGACCAATAGCATTTGATAATGTTGTGGTTGCTTGCCATTTAAAATTGGGATACCATTTATCATAATAGGCACCATCTGGAATATTGCCTTTTTTACCAATGGTAAGGTCGTATCCTAAATAATCACCAAGACCAAAGCTCTTTATATGACTGCTCCAAACGTCCATGGCATAAGAAGCATCATCATATTTTTCAATGGTTTTTCTATAAGCAGTTGCAAAATATGTATTGCAAGAATGTGCAATGCCAGAGTTTAAATTTCTAACACCACCACCACAATGGCAAGCCATTTTTCGTCCATTCCTTCCATATACATAACCATGATTACAAGTTACAGTTGTGTTTTCGGTTATTACATCTTCTTGTAAACCAACCAAAGCTATCAAAGCTTTAAAAGGAGAACCAGGTTCGTGCATACGTAGTAATCCTTTGTCAATTAGTGGTAAGTGAATAGAATCGTTGTTCAATTTTGTATAATTACGTGAACGTTCTCTACCAACCAGCAAATTTGGATTATAGGTAGGTGCAGAAACTAAGCTTAAAATTTCGCCACTACTTGGCTCTATAGCAACGATACCTCCAACTTTGTTTTGCATTAATAGTTCGCCATAAGCCTGTAATTTTGCGTCAATGGAAACTGTAATATCTTTTCCAGGGGTTGGAATTGTATCTTGTTTCCCATCATCGTAAGGGCCAATGTCCCTGTTAAACCTATTTTTTTGAATAAACTTTACACCTTTTAGGCCTCGCAATTCATTTTCATAAGATTTTTCTATGCCTTGTTTCCCAATGAGGTCACCCATTTGATAGAAACCATCAGCATCGATTTCTTTTTGGTTGGCTTCGGCAATAAACCCTAACACGTTAGCTCCAATAGTGGTTTGATAATCTCTTAATGAACGTTTTTGAATATAAAACCCTTTGTATTTCCACATTTTTTCTTGAAGAACTGCATAGTCTTTTTTAGATAACTGTGGTACAAATGGCGATGGCAACCTAGGTGAATATCTGTAAGCTCTTTTGTATTTAGTTTTAAAGTCTTCTTTTGTTATTTTAAGTAGCGAAGAAAACTCCAAAGTATCTAAAGGTTCAACTTCACGTGGAATAATCATCACATCATACGAAGGTTGGTTGGCAACAAGTAGTTCGCCATTTCGATCATACACATACCCTCGTTTAGGATAATAAAACACTTTTCTTATGGCATTGTCTTCATAAATATTATACGCTTTACCTGTGTATATTTGAAGATAGAAGAGTCTTGCAATAAAAGTGATTCCCACTAAAACAATTATAGAAAAGAGTAATAGTTTTCTCATTTAGTTTTTCTACTGAATAAAATAGTTGTTAATAAGCAAAGTATTAAAGTAAAGATACTAGAGAATAACGTTTTTTTCAAGATCAAAATTATTTTTGAACTGTTAAAAATTTCTAGGCTGAATAAAAGTAGGTGATGTATAAGTATCATTATTAAAAAATACGTTAACCTTTGTCCAATATCTGTATTGCTAAATTTTATGGTTTGATGTTCATACACAGCACCAAAAGAAAATTTTAAAACAATTGGACGTATATAGGCTATGGTAACGCTTGCAGTAGCGTGAATGCCTCCTGAGTCGGTAAATAAATCTATAGTTAATCCTAATAAAAAAGCTAAAAATATAAACAACATCCTATTGTTTTTAATAGGAAATAAAATGATAAATAAAATATATAAATAGGGATTTATATAGCCTAAAAAATTAATATGGTTAAGCACCAAAACCTGAACCAAGACCAATAAAATAAAACGAACGATATTTGTGGATATGGTATTATTCATCCAAATTATTTAAATTAGATATTTGGGTTGCGTCTAGGTTTTCGATGATATACACATGACCAACATTAGTCATATCATTAAATAAAGCCACATCAATTTCAAAATAATTTTCGGTTTCATCAGTTTTAAAAGATGCCACAGTTCCAATTGGGATGCCTTTAGGGAAAATAGTGGAAAACCCTCCTGTTGTAATAGTGTCTCCAACAACAACAGGTGCTTGTTTTGGCAAATCGGTTAGTTGCACTATATATGGTGATTTGCCATTCCAACTTAATATACCAAAGTGATTGGTTTTTTTAAGCTGTGCGTTAATACCAATATTTGAATTTAAAATAGACCTGACTCTACTATAGTTTTTTGAGGTTTTATCTATAATCCCTATAATTCCTTTAGATGTTATAACTCCAAGTTCTTCTTTAATACTGTCTTTTTCGCCTTTATTTATGGTTAGGTAATTATTGGTTAATGAATAACTATTTTTAGAAACCTGTGCAGCTGTGTATTTATAATTTTTATTTAAAATTGAAGAATCAATATAAACATCTTTAAACTCACCAGTTTTTGCATTAATTAATATAGATTTAAGTCTGTTGTTTTCTTCAAGGAGTATTTTGTTTTCCTTTTTTAAACCAAAGTAGCCGCTAATATTATTAAAAGACTCGTACACACCGCCTGTTAAAAAATTGGCTGAGTTAATGAATTTACTTTTGTGGTAAGAATGTGATTGAAACGTAAAAAACAACGACACAAAAAATAGTAACAAAAACAAAAGAAAGGTTTTGTTTCTTATTATAAAATTTATAATCTGTTGCATGAGTTATGCTCTATTTAATCAATACGCTTTTAAACTTAGGAAGATTTTTTAGTACAATTCCAGTTCCTCTTACAACTGCTCTTAATGGGTCTTCGGCAATATAAACAGGTAAATCTGTTTTTTGAGATAAACGCTTGTCCAATCCTCTAAGCATAGAGCCTCCTCCTGCAAGATATATACCTGTATTGTAAATATCGGCTGCTAATTCGGGAGGTGTTTGCGATAGTGTTTCCATTACCGAATCTTCCACACGCAAAATAGACTTATCTAGAGCTTTTGCAATTTCGCGGTATGATATTTGAACTTGCTTAGGCTTTCCAGTTAGCAAATCACGCCCTTGCACACTCATTTCTTCTGGTGGCAATTCTAGATCTTCGGTTGCAGCACCAATTTGTATTTTAATTTTTTCGGCAGTTCTATCCCCAACATACAAGTTATGCTGAGTTCGCATGTAGTAAATGATGTCGTTTGTAAACACATCGCCTGCAACTTTTACCGATTTGTCACACACAATTCCACCTAGGGCGATTACAGCAATTTCCGTTGTTCCACCACCAATATCAACAATCATGTTTCCTTTGGGTTGCATAATATCGACACCAATACCAATAGCTGCTGCCATTGGTTCGTGAATTAAATACACTTCTTTACCATTTACACGTTCACAGGATTCTTTTACAGCTCGCATTTCAACTTCGGTAATTCCTGATGGAATACAAACAACCATACGAAGTGCTGGAGAAAATAGCTTTTTCTTTAGTGCAGGAATATTTTTAATGAACATACTAATCATTTGCTCACTCGCATCAAAATCTGCAATCACACCATCTTTTAAAGGTCTAATTGTTTTAATGTTTTCGTGTGTTTTTCCTTGCATTAAATTGGCTTCTTTTCCAACAGCGATTATTTTGCCTGAAATTCGGTCTCTTGCTACTATTGATGGACTATCTACAACAACTTTGTCGTTGTGAATAATAAGTGTGTTTGCTGTTCCTAAATCTATTGCAATTTCTTCGGTTAAGAAATCAA
>CALZKX010000225.1 GCA_945788155.1 uncultured Flavobacteriaceae bacterium | reverse complement strand
TTACTTAAATACTCTAAAGATTATTATAGAAAAAAAGGCACTGGTAGACCTACTAAAAAAGACAGAAGAAATATTGAAGACTACCTAGATGATACAGATGAAGAAACTGAATAAGAGCTTTTGGGAAGACCGTTATCATAAAAATAAAACAGGTTGGGATATTGGTTATATTTCTCCACCTATTAAAGCTTATATTGATCAATTAATCAATAAAGATTTAAAAATACTCATTCCAGGTGCTGGCAATAGTTACGAAGCTGAGTATTTGTGGAAAAAAGGTTTTAAAAATGTATTTGTTTTAGATATTGCTAATCAACCACTCAATAATTTAAAAAAAAGATTGCCCAAATTTCCAGAAGAACAATTGATAAATCAAGATTTTTTTGAATTGAATGATACTTTTGATTTGATAATTGAGCTAACATTTTTTTGTGCCATCCAACCAAATCTTAGAGAAAACTATTCAATTAAAATGGCTGAATTGCTTAAGGAAAAAGGGGAAATAGTTGGGTTACTTTTTGATTTCAAACTAACAAATCAAGGGCCACCTTTTGGAGGAAGTAAGTTGGAATATAAAAAACTTTTTTCCTCGGTTTTCAAGATTAAAACTTTAGAAAAATCATATAACTCCATAAAACCACGAGAAGATAAAGAACTGTTTTTTATCTTTGAGAAAAATAACCAATAATGGCACTAGAGCAAAACAATATTCTTTCACATGACGAAATTAACCATAAAATAAAACGTATAGCCTACCAGATATACGAATGTAACGCTGATGAAAAACAGGTAATCTTAGCCGGAATAGAAAGCAATGGTTACATTTTGGCCAAAAAATTAAAAATTGCCCTAAAAAAAATATGCACTATTGAACCGTTATTGTGTAAGGTCACTATTGATAAAAAAAATCCTCTAACTGAAATTAAAACATCCATTTCGCCTGAAGACTACACAAATAAATCCATAGTGTTAATCGATGATGTACTAAACTCTGGAACTACGTTGATTTATGGCGTGAAACATTTTTTAAATGTACCTCTAAAACAGTTTAAAACAGCTGTTTTAATAAACAGAAACCATAAAAAATATCCTGTGAAAGCAGATTTTAAAGGCATTTCATTATCAACATCTTTACACGAACATGTCAAAATCAATCTTGAAGGGAGTGTATTTGAAGCCGTTTTAAAATAGCCTTAAAATAATATCTTCAACGATAGTGTCAACTGAAGCTTGGTCAGTTTGTATCACATAATTTGCCTTATTATAAAAGTGATTACGCTCAAAAAGGTGCTTGCCTATAAATTGCACCAATTGGTCTTTAGACCTAAACCTTGCAACCAAAGGGCGTTTTACTTTTTCACTCTCAAGCCGAAAAACTATTGTATTGATATTAGCTTTTAAATAAAAAGAAACTGTCTTAGGGTTATTTTTAATTAAGTGCAAGTTATTTCCATAACAAGGCGTTCCTCCTCCTAGTGATAATACCATATTAGTTTTAGACTCTAAGATCTCATTCAAATATTTGGTTTCTATTTTTCTAAAATAAATTTCACCAGATGATTCAAAAATATTACTAATGGAAACACCTTCTTGTTTTTCTATATAATTATCAAGATCAATAAAATTATAGTCTAGCTTTTTAGCTAAAACCTTTCCAACAAAAGACTTACCCGAAGCCATGTATCCCATTAAAACTATAGTCATTTTTTTGTTTGGATTGATTATTAACACCCCATATTTAGGTATTACAAAAAAACAAAATTTATATAGAAAAAGTATTGTTTTATTAATTAAACATTTTATATTTGCACCCTCATTTAGAGAAAACATTTTGACCAGTTAGCTCAGTTGGTAGAGCATCTCCCTTTTAAGGAGAGGGTCCTGGGTTCGAGCCCCAGACTGGTCACCAAAAAAAAGTTAAGCAAAGTGCTTAACTTTTTTTATTTTTGATTACTTCAAAAATTTATGCGCACGTGGCGGAATTGGTAGACGCGCTAGCTTGAGGGGTTAGTGAACATTAGTTCGTGGAAGTTCGAGTCTTCTCGTGCGCACAAAATTTTCGTAAAATTTAGTGCTTTTTTCTTTTATACATTTTTTATTTTTACTTTTGTTTAAGATAAATTAATTATCAATGAACAATATTAAAAACGATTTCAGCATAAAAGACCTTGAAAACCTTTCCGGGATCAAAGCTCATACCATTAGAATCTGGGAAAAAAGATACAATCTCCTAAAACCTGAAAGAACAGATACCAACATAAGGCATTATAGTATAGAAAGTCTCCAAAAACTCTTGAATGTTGCTTATTTAAACAAAAATGGATTTAAAATATCCAAAATAGCAAAACTTAAGAGCGATGAAATTCCTGCAAATGTTAGAGAGATAGCCTCAAGAGGTAGTGTAGAACACCATGCAATTAATGCATTTAAAATGTCTATGCTCAACTTTGACCAAGTGCTTTTTTACAATACGTACATGAATTTGCTTGAAGGCTATACTTTTAGAGAAATATTTTATGATGTATTTCTACCCTTGCTAAACGAAATAGGATTGCTATGGCAAACAAATACCATTTCACCTGCTCATGAACATTTTTTGTCTATTCACATTAAGCAAAAAATTCTTCTTAATATAGAAAAGCTTCAAAACTTGGAGCCTAAGCCCAATACTAAAACCTTTGTTTTGTATTTGCCTGAAAATGAAATTCACGATATTGGTCTTCTTTTTGTTAATTATGAATTAAGAAGTAGAGGCTATCATACCATTTTCCTTGGAGAGAGTGTGCCAATGAATAGCCTGAGTGACTTGCTCGGTTTTTTTGATGAAGTAACGTTTATATCGTATTTTACGGTAAAACCCGAAGAACCGGAAGACATAATAAAATATATTGAAGACTTTAAAAACCAGATAATTATTAAGAAATCAACCACAAAGCTTTGGTTGTTAGGTAAAAAACTAGCAACAGTCGATATTTCTGGCTATTCAAATTCTGTAACAGGCTTTAAAACCATTAAAGATTTAGTTAAAAATTTGTAAAAATTCTAATTAAATTTTATTTTGTTTAACTTTTTTATATATTTGTTGAACAAAATGAAAACATCTATATTCATTATTGGTTCTGGTTTCTCCTCTCTAGCGGCCTCATGCTATTTAGCAAAAGCTGGTTATGAAGTTACCGTTTTTGAAAAAAACAAAACTATTGGAGGTCGTGCAAGACAATTGAAAAAAAATGGTTTCACCTTCGATATTGGCCCTACATGGTATTGGATGCCTGATGTTTTTGAACGTTTCTTTAATGATTTTGATAAAAAACCTTCAGATTATTATACTCTAGAAAAATTAAATCCTGCATATAGTGTCTATTTTGGAAAAGATGATTTCATAACGATAGAAGATACATTAGAAAAAATTTGTAACGCATTTGAAAAAGAAGAAAAGGGCAGTTCTAAAAAACTCCTAAAGTTCATTAACCAAGCAAAAAGCAATTATGATATTGCTATTAAAGATTTGGTTTATAATCCAGGTTTATCACCTCTAGAGCTTGTAACTCCCAAGACAATTGGGAAAATTAATCAGTTTTTTAGCACAATTAAGAAAGATGTACGTAAAGAATTTAATAACAATCGGTTAGCTCAAATCCTTGAATTTCCAGTACTCTTTCTTGGTGCTAAACCTAGTGCGACACCATCATTTTACAGTTTTATGAATTATGCCGATTTTGGCTTAGGCACTTTTCATCCAAAAAAAGGGATGTATCAAGTTATTCTTGCTATGGAAGCCTTAGCAAAATCGTTAGGTGTTAGCATTAAAACTAAATCGCCTATTAAAAAGATTTTGGTAAATAAACTAGATGAAGCCTATGGAATTAGGTATAATGGAGAAAACCATTACTGTGATTATGTGTTAAGTGGTGCTGATTACCATCATACCGAAACACTTTTAGATGAAGATTTTAGGCAATACTCTGAGGCTTATTGGGAAGCAAAAACATTTGCACCTTCTTCCCTCCTGTTTTATGTTGGCTTTGATAAAAAACTTAAAAATGTTAATCATCATACTTTATTTTTTGATGTTGATTTTGGTTTACATGCTCAAGATATTTATGATATTGCCAAATGGCCTGAAGACCCATTATTTTACGCTAGTTTTCCAAGTATTACAGATGAATCCTCTGCACCAAAAGAAAAAGAAGCTGGCATATTTTTAATTCCTTTAGCACCTGGACTGGAAGACACTCCTGAATTAAGGGAAACATATTTTAATAAGATAATGACACGTTTTGAAACTTTAACTTCTCAAAAAGTAAGCGATAATATCTTGTTCAAGGAATCGTATTGTGTTAATGATTTTATAAAAGATTACAACTCCTACAAAGGCAATGCTTATGGCATGGCAAACACACTATTACAAACAGCTTTTTTAAGACCCAAATTGAAAAGTAAAAAAGTAAAAAAACTATTTTTTACAGGACAATTAACTGTTCCCGGACCTGGAGTTCCACCTTCATTAATTTCAGGAAAATTAGCTTCAGAATTAATAGTGAAAGAGATATTAAGTAACAAAACCAAATCATCATTACAAACGCATTAAAAAAAATGAAATCAATTTTTGACAACGTATCTTATGACTGTAGTAAGACTGTAACTAAAACTTACAGTACTTCTTTTTCATTAGCTACAAAAATGCTCTCAAAATCCATTAGGCAAGACATTTATAACGTTTATGGATTTGTAAGGTTTGCAGATGAAATTGTTGATTCTTTTCATGACTTTGATAAAGAAGATTTGTTTAACAAATTTGAATATGACCTTGAATTAGCCTTAAAAAATAAAATAAGTTTAAACCCAATTTTAAATGCTTTTCAGCATACTTATCATCGCTACAACTTAGACGAAGCCCAAGTTGGCTCTTTTATGAATTCTATGCGAATGGATTTATACAAATCTAAATATCTAACTAATGAAGAATACAAAGCTTACATCTATGGTTCGGCTGATGTTGTAGGTTTAATGTGCCTAAAAGTATTTGTAAAAGGTAACCAAGAAAAATATAACGAACTGAAAGATACAGCAATGTCTTTGGGTTCTGCATTTCAAAAGGTAAACTTTTTAAGAGATTTAAAAACCGATTATGATGAATTAAACAGAACATACTTTCCTAATACTGATTTAGCAAATCTCAATGAGCAGTCCAAACAAGATATTATTGATGATATTGAAAAAGATTTTGCCAAAGGCCTAGAAGGAATTAAAAAATTACCAATGGAAGCTAAGTTTGGTGTGTTTATGGCTTACAGATACTACAGACAACTGCTGAAAAAATTAAAGCGAACTCCTGCGTTAGACATTAAAAATGCAAGAATAAGAGTACCTAATTATAAAAAAATTGAGCTTTTAACACGTAGTTATGTGAAATTTCAATTAAATTTAATGTGAACTAAAATATGCAAACTGTTTACTGGATATTGATATTTTTTGGCACATTTTCTATAATGGAATTTATGGCTTGGTTTACACACAAATATGTGATGCATGGTTTTTTATGGCATTTACACCAGGACCATCATAAAAAAGATCACGATAGTTGGTTTGAGCGCAATGATTTTTTCTTCGTTTTTTATGCTGTAGTAAGTATTATTTGCTTTTACTTATGGAGTTATGAAGATGTTTGGTATTGCTTACCTATTGGGCTTGGTATTTTAGCTTATGGTATTGCCTATTTTACAGTTCATGATATTTTTATCCATCAACGTTTTAAAATGTTCAGGAAGGCTAATAATTGGTATGCAAGAGGCGTTAGACGCGCTCATAAAATTCACCATAAACATCTTGGAAAGACAAAAGGAGAAAACTTCGGAATGTTAATAGTTCCTTTTAAATATTTCAAAAAATAGTCATGAACTATTTGTATTTACTACTTAATCTAGGTTCAGTTTCTATACCTTTTATTTTTAGTTTTCATCCAAAGCTAAAATTTTACACCTATTGGAAATCCCTTTTTTTAGCGATACTAATAACGATGTGCATTTTTATTCCTTGGGACGTCATCTTTACTAGCAATGGCTTTTGGGGTTTTAATGAAGCTTATTTTTTGGGAAGTAAAATTTTCGGCCTTCCAATTGAAGAGTGGTTGTTTTTTATTTGTATTCCATACGCATGCGTTTTTACTCATTATGCCTTGCTTTTCTATTTCCCAAACAAAAAAATCAGTCTTAAAAATGTGAAGATAATTAGCTATTTTTTAGTTGCTATACTTTTATTAACAATTATTTTTAACTACAACAAATGGTACACACTAGTTAATTTAACGTATGCGATAATTCTATTAACGATTATCCTAAAAACAAATATCGAGCTACTACAAACATATTTTCTCACTTTTTTGGTAATGCTTATTCCCTTCTTTATTATAAATGGAATCCTAACAGGAAGTTTTATCGAGAACGAAGTTGTGTGGTATAATAACGATGAAAATTTAGGAATTCGTCTTTTCACAATTCCAATTGAAGATACTATTTATGCGTTTAGCTTAATTCTAACTAACCTATATATAATAAGTTTATTAAAAAAATGAGAATTTGGTCCCTACATCCAAAATATTTAGACAGCAAAGGCTTGGTTGCTCTATGGAGAGAAACCTTATTAGCTAAACACGTATTAGAAGGAAAAACTAAAGGCTATAAAAATCATCCACAGCTTAACAGGTTTAAGGCATTAAAAAGTCCAATTGATGGTATAAATCACTATTTAAGTTTTATATTTTTTGAAGCAGTAAGAAGAGGCTATAATTTTGATAAACAAAAAATTAACTGGAGTTATAACAATCAATATTTAACCGTCACCTCTGGGCAAATAGCTTTTGAAGCCAAGCATTTACTTAAAAAACTTGCAAAAAGGGATATAAAAGCACATGAAAAGTATTGTAACAATAGTAGTTTTGAAGCTCACGAAATGTTCACAATTATTGATGGAAGAATTGAAGATTGGGAGGTTATTTAAGCAATTCGTCCAATAGGTTTCTTATTTTATTGCTGTTCCAATTTGCTGCACCTTTATTATCGACCACAATAAACCCTTCTTTATCTATAATATAAGTTCTAGGAATACTTCTCGCATTAAACTCATCTGGATAATTGGTTAATGGATTAAATATTGGAATGTTGTAACCTTTTTTGTCTAGAAATTTTTGAATCGTATTAGGTGATTCATTTGATACTAAAAGAAAAACAACCTCATTATTATAATCATTATATAAATCTTGAATATTCTGAAATTCAGCAATACAAGGAGGACACCAAGTAGCCCAAAGATTTACAAATACCACTTTACCTTTGGTGTTTGCGAAATTAAGCTCATTTCCTTTTAAATCTCTTAATTTCCATGACGAGTAAGACACTTTTTCCCGATCTTCTTTATCAATAACCGAAGGTCCAAACTTTGACAATACAGAATGCAATGCAATTTGTATTGGCTGTCTTGTTTGTGGAAAAATAAGCAAGGCTATAATTACTAAAAATAGAACATCACTTTTTTTTGGTTTTCTAAGTTTCATAGGTATTACGGTCGCTTCTTATATATTCGATGAAATTAATGAAACCTTACAATTCTAAACAGAAGGATAAATTATTAGTTATTGGTTTGCAATACTAAGCAATACTTGCTATAAAATAAAACAAGTCTAAAATTATTGAACCAGTCTGAATTTACATAGCATTAATATTGTTGCAAATGAACACTCATAAAAGCATAAAATGTTTCAAAAAACACTTATTTCTTAACACAAAGCATTTCAATAGCCTCTCGCATTGTTATGTGCATACCTTTAAAGTAAGCAACAATAAAGGCATCGTCAACACCTTGATCAATTACGCTTAGCCTAATAATTTCAGTTTCTACAAGCGTTTTATAATCTCCTAATCTAAATTTTGATAGTCCATGTTCCTTAATCACAGTAGCTGTTCCAACATTTTTAAGGAAGTTAAAGTAAGCTGACTTAGGCGGATTACGATAGGCTCCTACTTGAACCTTAAATTTTAACCCTTCTACTTCTATATGTCCATCACGTTCTAATGAAGCAAAGTACGCATCAATATCTAATAAATCTTCAAAACAATATGCCGTTTCAACAACCTGCTCCTCAACTTCTGGACAACCTTGAAATGTGCCTTTTACATCTGGGCAGTCATCAATATTATCAGAATATCCATCACCATCGGAATCTATACAACCAGCAAATTCTTTATAACCAAATATCTCAGGGCAAACATCATCTTTATCTGCAATACCATCACCATCACTATCTGGACACCCTTTTAATACTTCTAAACCAGGATCATCAGGACACAAATCGGTTTGGTCAGGAACTCCATCTCCATCTCTATCATTTATTTCTTCTTCTAACTTTTTCTTGTTGTTAGATTTAGCGAGAATTATTACTACACCTAAACTGTGTTGCCAATGTTTAACAAGATATTCTTTAAACGAATGTTTATAGGTTGTTTGTATATGTAAGCCTATTCGTTCATTAATCCAATAATCGGCACCCAAAGCTCCATTAAGTGTTCCAGCGCCAACTAATTCATCATTATTCACACTATTGGAAAATGTATTGAATCGTCCTTTTTCTATCCAAGTATAACCAGCGCCAATGCCAGCAAATGGCTTTAGTTTACTACGTTGAGATAATCCCGAAAAATAATAATTAAACATTCCGTCTATACCTATATATGTTAAATTTCTCACCTTAACTTTAGGAAGTCCAGGAAATTCTCCCCATTTCTTTATTTTATTATAGGAACCAGCTAAACTTACTGACATATTATCAGATAAGTATTTAGATATGGTAATTTTT
>CALZKX010000224.1 GCA_945788155.1 uncultured Flavobacteriaceae bacterium | reverse complement strand
TATGATCCAGTATTTTAATTTTAATCAAGTTCAAACTAACTGTATCTAGATTATGAGAATTTTGACGTTTCGTGAAAGAGTTCACGTTTTCAAACGGAAACAAAAAAATTTTTAGGATTAAGCTAAGACTACAGTAAACCGAAATGTCACATATAAAAACGAAACAGATAAAAAACACCAGACACTTCGGCTAAAAAGCAGAAATAGCAAATCTAAAAACTTACCAATACTATTAGCAGGATGAATAAATGTTAAAAAAATATAAATAAATTAATAATGCAATATAAGTTCTAGGCTAAAATTTGTCAGGTAACTGACGCGCAATTAAGATTCAAAATATATTCACAATTACAATAAGTGTAATTACAATATAATTCTAAGTGTTTATCAATGCGTACAATTTATGTTATCAAATTCATAATACTCTTAACAGTTGTTATATAGTATTTATATCATCTGTAAAAACTCAACTTAAAATTTAAATTAAAAGTTACCTATACTTTAGCCGAGATAATGGTTAAAGACAAAACTCTAGTTAGAAATAAGTAAAGGAAAGCCAGAAAAGCGTAAAAACTATTATTTCATTTAAAATGTTTCAAGACATAAAATACACAGTTAAGGTATAGCTAGAAATCAAAGCAATCTTAAAACACAGCAAGTCTAGTTATACTTGCTGCGTCCAAAGTGAAAATATTCTAGAGAATATAGTAAAAACTTTATAATGTTAACAATTATACACATTAAATTATAAAAATAAATAAATAGGCTAGATTCGTAAATTAGGTGTGGCGGCCTCGGCCACCACGGCCTCCTCGTCCTCCTCTGAAACTTTTTGAATCCATATTATTAATTCTCCTTTCATAAATTAACGGCAGATTGCTCCATAAAAAGGCTTTGAAATCAAGTGCCATTTGTTCACGGAGGTACGTGGCTAGTTTAATATTCTCTTCTGACAACGACTCTTTTATCGAGTCTAGTCTCTTTTGTTCAATAATATGCGGGGCATCTGATGACGATGGTTTATCACATTTTTTGTTTTCTAAAAAGGTTTGCATATTTTTGAATAATTCTTCGTAGTCATAATTAGTTGTCTTGGCTTTTTTTGCATTAGGGCTTTCAGTAAAATTCGATTCCATGGGATTAATCTGTGAAAAAATGCATTGTTAAGGTATATTTAAAAATAAGATTGTACTAGCATTATTAGTGATAAAAAATTTATTTATCCTTATATTAAGAATCGGGGTAACTCAAACCGGTGTGTATCCACAACAAAAACACCGTTAAGAAATATATAAAAAGGTAAAATTAAAAACTATAATAAGATCAAAGGTTATAAATACACTAGAAATATAATTATTTTTTTTTAAATTAAAATTACCACAGCAGCAAAATCTCTGAAGACGATTAGCTTTGAGGATACTAAGATTGAATTTGCTGCGAAAAATGTAAATAGATTACTCTAGGGTATAGGTAATCAGTTACGAAATATATTCGGAGGAAGTGCATTCGAATTTCCGATTTAATTCAGGTTTATTTTTTAAAATTGAAAAAGCCTCTTTGATAATGTTATCAGGAGTATTTCTACTATGATCCAGTATTTTAATTTTAATCAAGTTCAAACTAACTGTATCTAGATTATGAGAATTTTTCATGTGGTGACCAAGTGCACCTTTGCTTTCTATATTCTTCCAATCTGCCAAATGTTCTTTAATTCTGTTGTGTAAAGGACGCATAGTACGCCCAATATAATGATTTTTACATAACTGGCATTCTATGTCATAAATAACTTTGTGTGTTAGACAATAATTTTTTATATTAAAAAGGTTACATAATGAACAGCCAGTGCACGATTTGTTTTCAATTTTATTTCCTAATTTTTTTGGTTCATTGTCTTTAGTGTTTATTAGTTTAATGTTTATATTATTTTTTCTAATCATTTTTTGAACTTTACTATTGATGTTTTCATTGATATATGGTAACTTTATGCAAGTTTTGTAGGAATCATTCTTATTCTTATTATTATTATTGTCAATTTTTGGTCCCGCGAACATCGCTATTTTTAGACAGTCTGTGATTATGTTATCTGGGAACCCGTTGTCCCAAAGTTGATTACAAACAAATTTTATTGATTTATTGAGTTCTGTAATACAGTTATTACGTTTGAGAAGTGTTCTGAATGTATTAATAGCATAGTTTTTTTTATTTGAAATTGGTAGTTGTGAGTCGAAGTGTATTAAATTTCCTGAATGTAACTCTTTTTGATACCATTTATACATAATTTTGTTTTTTTCTAATTTAATCATTGAATCTAAAAAAGGAATATAACCGTTTTCATTCGGAGTTTCAATGGTGAATTTAATTTTTTTGCATTCTTTATTGAAGTGATTTAGGATTGTGTCATAATTCCATTTTTTATTAACCGAGCAGTCTTTGTATATAAATAAGATATCGTCAATATATCTTTTATAGAGAGTTATCTCCAATTCATTTGTATTAATTTGACTCATGATTTGTTTCTCTAATTCATACATAAAAATAATCGCATATGGAGGTGCAAATCTAGCTCCCATAGGAACTCCATTTTTTTGGAGGAAAACTTCATTGTTAAAAATTATTTCATAATTCGTACTTATTATTTTAAGGAGGTCTAGGACATCTTTAATGTCTAGCCCAAGAAAGTCAATTTCATCCTCGTGTTCTTGTAAAAATTTCTTGGTAAAATCTAAACCTTTATCAAGGGGGATGGAAGGGTATAAATTAACCACGTCTAAGGATATAATTTTGCTGTTCTTATCAATCATATTTTGATTGTTTAATTCATTGAAAAAACCAATCGCTTCATCTGCATCTCTTATATTACTTGGGACTATAGATGAAGCTTGTGTAAGAATTTTTTGTAAAATAAAATCAATGCCGTCCACGGGGGTATTATGCACCGAGGCAATCGGTCTAATCGGATAAAGGCCTTCTTCATTTCTTTTTTTATGATCTTTTATGTTAAAAAAGAATTCAGCAGGATGTGAATTCTGTATTTTACATTTCATAAGATCATTTTTGTTCAATTTTATTTTATTAGAAAGTTCTACCAATTTCTTGTTACATAATTTTTCAATTTTAGCGCTGTTACTTTTCTCTAGTTTACTATAATCCTTATTATTGTTCAAAAATGTTTTTCCCATTCGTTTATATTCATCGATACTTATAATCATATTACGTTTTGTTTTATCACTTTGTATAATGATTAAGTCGTTTTTTTTGCAATAATTTCTTATATCTTTTGTAATTTCAAGTTGATTTTTGTTTTGATCTCTTTTCAGGTTTAGATTTCTGTAGACACTCATTATGTCTCTTTTTAATATTCGAAGTCTGTATTCATAATCATTATTTAGTTTGTCTGGGAGAGTAGATCTTTTATTGTCAAATGGGGTATTTAAGGTTTCATATACCCCATTATTTGCATTCTTTTTAATTTTTTCATTCCATCTTAGTCCATAAAATGCTCTTTCAACATTGAGCTCTATTTCATTTAGGAATTTATTTTTTGCTTTTATTATAGGAAGAGAACAAGAAGGATTCATCTTGGATAGGTTATCTTCAATATTAGGTTTTTTGTTTTCGTATTTGATTATTTCATTTAAGATATTATAATTATTACTATCGTCAGAAAGTATAAAACTTTGAATTGCATTTATCATATATTCATACATTTTATATCTAAAATGGTCCTTATTACAGCGATTTACAATATTTTTATCATTAAGAGTTATTTTATTATCACTCAAATGGATTTGTAGGTTGTCGAAGGTACACTTATGTATTGAGTTTTTTATAAGGTAGTTAAATTTCTTTTTGTGAATCATAAAATTCTTAATACTCAGTATCATCGAGAAGTCAAAAAGATAATCTAAAATTTTTTGTTTACATGTTTTGAAATTATTAATTTTAATCAATAGTTCTTGTATTTTTAAATTATAATTTTTTGAGTCAATAATTTTCTTTTCAATGTTACATTTGAGAATGCTTCTCAATGTGGCATTGACGCATTTCTTTGTTCTTACATCTAAGTACACTTTAGCTTCCGCTTTGAAAGCATTACTAATAAAATTTGGGATTATCTGGGATTCATAGCAAATTTGTAAAAATTTCAGTTGGTTATCATTTAAAGTACATTTTTTAATATTATTAACCAATTCCGATAAGCATTCAGAAAGAGAATTCGGTATGTTAGAAGCACCGTCTCCAAATTTAATTAAAATTATATTTCTATAATTATGGCAGATCTGATTTATATTTCTAAATTTCTTGCTTTTAATAAGATGATCGGATAACAAATTATCAATATCATTCTCTTTTGTTTCATATTTTTTATTTACTCTTCTCACATTAGATTTACAGGTATTCGGAATGCTATTTTTAAACTCAATTTGATTTGCTTCAATTTTTCCACTTTTCTTTACGCTATTTGACTTTGTTGGGCCGTGATTAACGAATCTACCCATATTAGGATATTTAACTACTTTAATCTTTTCTGTGTCTTTATTTTTTTTATAATTTTTCCACTTATAATTGGTCCATCGATTGTTTGACGAGGGCATAAATTTTAAATGAGATTTGCTGCGGTTATTTAATTTCACATGGTTATGTATTATTGGGGATTGGTTAATGTCTCTATCATTATTATGACTATTTAGCCATTCACTCAAGTTTATATTTTTACTAACATTGATACTGTTAGTTGTAATGCTCGACGTTTGGGGATAATTTTTGCTCGTGGAACTATTAAAATTTTGTAATTTTATTTTTTTGTTGTTATTGATACTTATAGTGTTACTATCTCCAGTAGAAACACATTTTCTTTTTTTTGACATATTATCAATTTTAACGAAAATAGACTGTTCATTCGATAATTCTGGATCAATCAAGCTTTTATTTTCTTTCATAATCATATTTTCACTATCTTTTTTGATTTTATTCAGAGAGTTGTATTCCAACAATAATTCTGTTAGATTATCAATGGTGCACTTCTCGAATTCAGTGTTTATTAAGAATTCACATTCGAAATTTTGATCTAAAAGAGTTGCACCTGACGAGGCATGGATGACAACGTTTTTTAAGTTGTCGGATAATTTATCATTTGTGAGTTCTAAACAATGTTCTATTTTTAACAAGATATTTAGTATATCTAAGAAGTTTTTGTAGCCGGTAATAAACTCTAGTTCAAGATTGTTTGCATTTTTAATTAAATTTAGGATATAATTTTTAAAATTGGGATACGAAAAGTAATTAAAGCTACGGGCGACTTCATAAATTCCAAAATTAACTATAAGATCATTCAGATCTGTATAATTTTTATATTCTAAATTAGACATGACGTTTCGTGAAAGAGTTCACGTTTTCAAACGGAAACAAAAAAATTT
>CALZKX010000223.1 GCA_945788155.1 uncultured Flavobacteriaceae bacterium | reverse complement strand
TTAAAAAATCTGGGAAACGCAAATATTCAATAATAATGGAGTCGGTTTCAATGGGTTTTTTAAATGTTAAAAGTGCTCTTGAAAAGTCAATACTATAAAACGTAGAATCTAAGGTAGTTCCATTTTTTAACTTGACTAAAAATTTACTTGAATTAATACTCACACTATCAACTACAATGGTGTCTTTTACAACTACCATTTTGGTCTTGTAATTAGAGTCTTGTTCTTGAGAAAAACTCAAAAAACAAAGAAAAAAAAAGAAAAAAGGTAGTGTTATTCTCATCTAGTATGATAAACTAAAAAGCTTGCAAAATATTTTGTTGATAGTTTTAGTTAAAACTCCTTTAAAATTATAGTGTAAAAGTACAGCATTATTTATTTTAGCTAAAACTAACTTACCTTATATGTAAGATAGATTATCCCAACCTTGCGTTGAGACCTTTTTTAAATTAAACTAAGAATTAAAAAAAATCCCGTTTTTGTGGGAAAAAATATGAAAATCATTTCTTATAACGTCAACGGAATTCGCGCAGCAATTAACAAAGGTTTTATAGATTGGTTACAAAGTGCAAGTCCAGATGTGATTTGTTTACAAGAAATAAAAGCTCTGGAAGAACAACTAGATTTGTCAGTTTTTGAAGACGTTGGATACAGCTATAATTACTGGTTCAGTGCTCAAAAAAAAGGGTATAGCGGTGTGGCTATTTTAAGTAAAACCGAACCCGACCATGTAGAATATGGTACTGGAATACCAACAATGGATTTTGAAGGACGAAATATTCGGGCCGATTTTGGTGACCTTTCGGTAATGAGTATGTATTTGCCTTCTGGAACTAATATGGAGAGGCTTGAGTTTAAGTTTAATTATATGGACGAAATTCAGGAGTATTTAACCTCACTTAGAGGTAGTAAGCCTAATTTAGTTGTGTGTGGCGATTATAACATTTGTCATGAAGAAATTGATATTCACAATCCTAAAATGAAAAATGTTTCTGGGTTTTTACCTGAAGAAAGAGAATGGCTAGGAGGATTTATAGATAGTGGGTTTGTAGATTCATTCAGGCATTTAAATAACGATTTACAACAATATAGTTGGTGGAGTTATCGTGCCAATGCTAGAGCAAATAATAAAGGTTGGCGTTTAGATTACGCAATGGTAGCAGAGTCATTACAAGAAAACATTAAAAGAGCCGTTATACTCACTGAAGCTGTTCATAGCGATCATTGCCCCATTTTAGTAGAAATAAAAAAGTAATCAAATCTATATAATAACCTAACAACAAAACAATAACAGTTATGATTAAGAAAATCTCATTAATAGTAGTAATGGCAACCCTTGTAATATCTTGTGTCTCTCCAAAGGTTTATAAAGATTTAGAAGATAAGTACACTAACCTAAAAAAAGAACATAGACAATTATTTGATGATAATGAGATGCTTCAAAATGCTAAAACCAAACTTGAGAATAGCTTAAAAGAACTTCAAAAAAGCTATGATAAAACAGTAGCAAAACGTGACAAACTACAAAGTGACTATAAGGCTTTAAAAGCAAGCTACGATAATTTAGCAGCATCGTACGATGCTTTAGAAAAAAATAGTTCGGCAGCTATTGCTGAAAATTCTAAAAAAAATAGAGAATTATTAGCACAACTTGAAGCCAAAGAACAAGCTCTTGCAGCTGAAAATACACGATTGGAAGCACTAAAAAAACAACTGGAAGACAGGTCAAATCGTGTGGCCGAACTTGAAGCCGTTATCGCAGCAAAAGATAAAGCCATGACCAATTTAAAAAATGCCATTTCAAGAGCATTAACCGATTTTGAAGGTAAAGGTTTAACCGTTGAACAACGTGACGGAAAAGTGTATGTGTCTATGGAAAATAAGCTATTATTTAGCTCAGGAAGTTGGGCTGTAGGATCTGAAGGAAGAAAAGCAGTTGAACAGCTTGGTGCTGTTTTGGCAAACAATCCAGACATTGCTATTTTAATTGAAGGCCATACCGATAATGTGCCATACAAAGGCAACTCACAATTGAGCGGAAACTGGGATTTATCTACCAAACGTGCAACAGCTATAGTTAATATTTTAAGGGAAAACGCCAAAATTAACCCTGAAAACCTAACGGCAGCAGGACGAGGTGAATATGCACCAGTTGCAACAAACGATACTGTTGAAGGCAAAGCTAAAAACCGCCGAATAGAGGTTATTTTAACGCCTAAATTAGACGAACTTTCCAGACTTTTAAATGAAAACTAATATAAGTCTATATTCTATTATCTAACAGCGAAGCGGTCTAATATCTAATTTATGAAATACACAAACCTACCAAACACCAGTATAAAAGTTAGTAAAATTTGCCTTGGGTCTATGACCTGGGGAAACCAAAATACCGAAGCCGAAGGTCATGCTCAATTAGATTACGCCTTCGAAAATGGTGTGAATTTTATTGATACTGCCGAGCTATATCCTGTGCCAGCAACTGCCGAAACACAAGGCAGAACCAGTAATATTATTGGCACTTGGTTGCAAAAAACAGGAAATCGGGATAAAGTAATATTAGCCAGTAAAATTGCTGGTGGTGGTGATTATACC
Source organism: uncultured Flavobacteriaceae bacterium (assembly GCA_945788155.1). Taxonomy (GTDB): domain Bacteria; phylum Bacteroidota; class Bacteroidia; order Flavobacteriales; family Flavobacteriaceae; genus Pontimicrobium. The sequence goes on along the minus strand of CALZKX010000223.1, from coordinate 1,312 downwards.
TCGCATATTAGAACAACAGGTTTCGTAAAAGGCATTAAAGATGCTGTAAATAATGAGTTGGCAAGATTACAAACCGATTATGTTGATTTGTTTCAACTGCATTGGCCAGAACGCCAAACCAATACGTTTGGAGTAAGAGACTATGTGCATAATCCAAACGACCAATGGGAAGATAATTTTAAAGAAGTACTTCATGTATTAGACGAAGTCATCAAAGAAGGGAAAATTAGACAGGTAGGTTTATCCAACGAAAAAGCTTGGGGAACCATGCGTTATCTAGAAGAGTCAAAAAAGCACAATTTACCTAGAATGATTACCATACAGAATGCTTACTCTTTATTAAACCGAGTATTTGAAGGCGATCACGCCGAAATTGCCATACGGGAAAATATTAAACTCTTAGCTTATTCGCCAATGGCATTTGGTGTATTATCTGGGAAATACATTAAAGGAACCGCAGCAGATAATTCAAGATTAACATTGTTTCCAAGATTTGCAAGATACAGTAGTGAGCAAGCTACTGAAGCTACAAAACAATATCTTAAATTAGCAGAAGCTAATAATTTGAGTTTAGCACAAATGGCATTGGCATTTGTAAACCAAAGACCATTTGTGGCTAGTACTATTATTGGCGCAACAACCGTCGAGCAATTAAAAGAAAACATTGATAGTATTAATGTAGAATTAAGTGATGAGCTCTTAAATAAGATTAATGCGATTCATGCAGCTATACCTAATCCTGCGCCTTAATAATTATTGTGTTAAACATTATAAACCAAAAAAGACCTTACTCGTAAGAATAAGGTCTTTTTTTAAAGTTTAATTTCGTTACCATTTTTATCTAAAAAATGATACTCTAGATATGTGTAAGCATCTCTTGGTAATATTTTCACCCATTTTTTATGTTCAAAATACCATTTTGAACGTATAGATGGAAAGCCTTTTGTTAAATAGGCTGCAATAAAAGGGTGTGTGTTTAAAATCACCTTTTTATTGTCTTTTTTTAATAGTATTTCCAGGTCGTGAGAAATTTTCTCAACGATTCCAATTGGAGCTTCAACCTCTTTTCCGTTAAATCCATTAGGGTTTTCCTCTCTGGTCTTAATGTTCATTTCAGGTCTTACTCGTTGTCTGGTTATTTGTATCAATCCAAATTTACTTGGAGGTAAAATTTTGTGTTTTGCCCTATCATCTTTCATTTCGTCACGAAGGTGATTAAAGAGCTTCCTCCTATGGTCAGCGGTATTCATATCTATAAAATCGATAACAATAATGCCTCCCATATCGCGTAAACGCAACTGTCTTGCCACTT
>CALZKX010000222.1 GCA_945788155.1 uncultured Flavobacteriaceae bacterium | reverse complement strand
TTAAAAACAAGGTTTTAATATCATTGAATAATAATTTTAAATCATCTGCATCATAATTATGCTCTTTAACACCTTGCATAATTTTTTGAATGCTTTGGTAATCGTTATCCTTGTCAAACTCATCATGTATTTTTTGAAAAGTTTGCATATCTACCTTAGAGATTATGACATTCCTTTCTTTATTATCCTCTTCAAAATTTGAATGTGCTGTATAAAGCAAAATATAAGCTACTAATTCTTTTTTGGTCCAGTGTATAGTATTCATATACTTTAATCAATTTTGTTAAAAGTTTTATATTTTTCCCAATACTCCGGAATAAATTCTTTCAAATATTCATGATAGAATTTCTCGCTTTTATTTTTGTTTTTTCGAATATTACTACCAAAAAATTCAACTATTTTCTTTCTAAGCTCTGTATCTTCATTAATCACATCTTTTCCTTCTTTATCAAAAACCATTACAGAAGTAGAAATATCATTTCTTGCAATTTCTTCACCAAAAGTCATAATAGTAAAGTTCTTCCCATTAGAAAATAAATCTATATTCTCCCAAACCAACAAAGGTTTGGGCTCATTAATTGGAATTATTGATTTATGCCACCTACCATAATAGCCATACATAGTTCTTAAATTATACAGTGCACTACTAGTACATTGAAATTTTATTTGAGTATTTAATAAAGTGTCATTTTCTAATATTCCAACATATTTTTCTAGTGTAACTTCAGCAAAATCATTTTTATAGTTTTGAGCACATTCTTTAAATAAATTAGCTTTTCTACCACTAGAAGATACTGAACAACTAATCAAAACAATACCAAAAAATAATATATAATAGAATTTCATATTAGCTAGTTAATGTTCCATATTCAGTCCATGAACCATCATAAACCGAAATGTCGTTTTTATCAATTAATTCTGCTCCTAAGGCCAAAATACAGGCTGTAATTCCAGAGCCGCATGAAAACACAAGATGTTTATCATTGGTGTTGAGTGCTTCAAATTGTTTTGCAATCCCTTCTTTTGATTTGAAACAATTACCATCTAACAGCTCTGAAAATGGAATGTTCACAGAATTGGGAATATTACCACTTCTTAAACCTTTTCTAGGCTCAGGAGCTAATCCTTTAAAACGGTTTTCAGAACGTGCATCGATAATTAAATGATTTTTGTTTTTAGATGACTCTTGAATATCTTTAAAAAACTTAAACGCTTTTAGATTAAAATGTGCTATAAAATTTCCATTAAATCTGGAATTGCTCTTTTTATTTTCAACCTTATAACCGTTAGCAATCCACTCTGGTAATCCACCATCTAAAACAGCTACATTTTCAAAACCAAACGCTTTAAACAAGTACCAAGCTCTTGCGCTTGAATAAATGCCTTTATCATCATATACTACAATTATACTGCTACTTGAAACCCCTAGTCTTTGAGCCTCTTTTGTGAATTGCTCTTCTGATGGAACCGTATTTGGGAAAGAAGCAGATGTATCACTGAACGCATGCTTAATATCAAAATATTGCGTGTTTGGAATTTGAAAAACCTCGACTTCATTAGCATTTGAGGTCACTTTATTCATACTAGCATCAAAAATCAGCAAGTTGTCATCATTTAAATGGTTACGCAACCACCTAACTGAAACTAAAGGTTTTGGTAAGGAACTATTAGCCATATTTTTTTAGATTATTTAATACTGCAGATGCGAACTATTTATGCGTCTTCAACTGTTTTTCTAAGTCTTGTACGTCTATCAAACGCTTGAAGCTTGTCTATGACTTTGCTTTCAAGGAAATCTATTACTTTCTCTTCAACCTTAACTTTAGGTTTATATACTTTGTTTATATAAGTGATTCCGCCAGGAGACATGACATTTACTTCAACAAGTTTACCACCAATAACATCAATACCAACAAAGTACAATCCATCATTGACCAGTTTTGGACCAATTTGTTTACACAGTGCTTTTTCGGCCTTAGTTAATGTGTGCTTTTGCACACTTCCGCCAGCTGAAACATTGGAACGATGGTCGTCTGAACCTGGAACACGTTTCATGGCTCCAACTGGTTCGCCATTTAAGAGAAGAATCCTTACATCACCTTGGTCTGCACCTTCTATATAATCTTGAAGAATCACATAATTTGAAACACCATCGGAACCAGTGATATAAAAATCTAATAAGGAGTTGATATTATTCATCGCAGATTTTTCAATAAGAATAACACCAGAACCACCAAAGCCATTTAATGGTTTAAGTATCATTTTATCTGCCTTTGATTCCTTTATTTGTTGAACTAAATAATTTTTATTCTTCGACACATGTGTGGCTGGAATAATGTTGCTGTGAGCATCGCCAAAAGCCGCTGTGTAGAGTTTATTATTAGCTTCACGCATGCCTTCAAGTGAATTAATAATAAAAACATCGTCTTTTACTGAATCCAAAAAATTCAGCATGATTGGGTCCAATGGAGGGTTTGCCCTAAAAAAAATAGCATCAAAACCAGCGAGAGGCAACATTTCTTCTCTTAGTTGAGCTTTATTATAAAAGGTCTTTAATCCGTTTGGTATTTTTTCCATTCTGCCTATAACAGTGCAAAACGCATTGGTCACACTATTTCTTATGGTTAAATTAGCAGGTGTACACATGGCTACACCATGACTACGTTTGGCGCATTCTTTAATTAATGCCAAACTTGTATCGTTTTCGGCATCAATATCTTCCCATGGGTACATTATAAAACAAACATTCATCTTCTTTGTTTTAGTTGATTTATAAAATTCTATTTTACTTCGTCATAATGGTCATCCCAATTTTTTACTTTTGGTTCACCCAATTTTCCAACAGATTTTGCAACAAGCATGGATACCATAGCATCACCAGTTACATTCACGACTGTTCGTGCCATATCCAAAGGCCTGTCAACAGCAAATATTAAAGCTAAACCAATTGGTAATAATTCTGGTGGAAGACCAACAGATTCAAGTACTATAACAAGCATTACCATTCCAGCACCTGGTACTGCAGCACTGCCAATAGATGCTAATAAAGCAGTCAAAACAATCGTGATTTGATCACCAAAAGTAAGGTCTAAACCTAATGCTTGGAAAATAAATACGGCAGCTACTGCTTGATACAAACTTGTACCATCCATATTTATGGTTGCTCCAACTGGCAATACAAAACTTGATACTTCCTTATCAACACCTATATGTTCTTCAACACGCTCCATGGTTACTGGAAGCGTTGCTGCACTACTACTTGTTGAGAATGCCAATAATTGTGCGGGACTTATTTCTTTTAAAAACCAGAATGGGTTTTTCTTGGTCACTGTTGCAACAATTATTGTATAAAAAATAATCATTAAAGCCAGTCCAAGAATTACAACTCCTGCATATTGTGTCAAGGCAATAAGAATATCAGGATCATCAGAAGACACCACAACACTCGCTAATAATGCAAATACAGCATAAGGAGCTGTGAGCATTATTAAGTCAACCATTTTCAATACGACATCATTAAGTGAATCAAAAATATTTTTTAAAGGTTCTGCTCTTTTTTCTCCTATTAACAACATGGCTATTGCTAAAAAAATTGAAAAGAAAATAACTTGTAACATTAAACCATTTTCACTCATAGCTTTAAAAGCATTGTCTGGAACCATGTCTTCTAAAAATTGTAATGGCCCACTCTCAACTTGTTTGGTAGCCTCAGCAATTTTCCCTTGTACACTACTATTTTGAGCATAAGTATTTGATAATTTGGCTACAGTTTCTTCAGAAACTCCATCTCCAGGTTGCAATACATTTACTATCATTAATCCAATGGAAATTGCTACAACGGTTGTAATTACATAGGTTACTATGGTACGAATACCAATACTTTTAAATTTAGAAATGTCCTTTAAATCTGATATTCCTTTTATTAACGATGCCAATATTAATGGAATAGCTATCAACTTTAATAGCTTCACAAAAATACTGCCTAAAGGTTTTATCCAATCATCTGTAAATTCTTTTCCTCCATCAACTTGAAGCATGATGAAACCAAAGATGAGACCTAAAAGCATTCCTATTAATATTTGCCAATGTAATGCGAGTTTTTTCATATTATTATCCTGCG
>CALZKX010000221.1 GCA_945788155.1 uncultured Flavobacteriaceae bacterium | reverse complement strand
TGAATTTGAAAATTCATTTTAACTAATTTTTACATCAATTTTAACGATGATTTAACAGCAAAAAAAACAGTTTAATATTTCTATATTTGTCAATAGAAATGAAGCATACATTTTTTAAATATCAAGGTACAGGAAATGATTTTGTGATTATTGATAATCGTGAAGACATTTTTAATAAATTAGATACCAAATTGGTAGCACATTTGTGTGATAGACGCTTTGGGATAGGAGCAGATGGCCTTATTCTATTAGAGGACCATGATGAAGTGGATTTTAAAATGGTGTATTACAACTCTAATGGAAATATAAGCACCATGTGTGGTAATGGAGGGCGTTGTTTGGTTGCTTTTGCAAAGAAAATGGGTATTATAGACAATAAAGCGACTTTTCTTGCAATTGATGGTTTGCATCATGCAGAAATTGTAGACAACATAGTGAAGCTGCAAATGCAAGATGTTTCTAAAATTGAAATATTTAATGAGCACGTTTTTTTAGATACAGGATCGCCACATCATGTAGAAATGAGACATGATATTGATGCTATCGATATTAAAAAAGAAGGTACTTCGATAAGATATGGTGAGCCTTATAATGACGAAGGTGCTAACGTAAATTTTGTTGAGAAAATCAACGATTCTATTTTTTCTGTTAGGACTTATGAAAGAGGCGTGGAGGGAGAAACATTTTCTTGTGGAACTGGAGTAACTGCAGTTGGAATTGCAATGAACGTTACGGGAAAAACAAACAAAAACCTTATCACGTTAAAAACTAAAGGAGGCAATTTAAAAGTGTCCTTTAGGCCTGATGGAAAAAGCTTTAAAGATGTTTGGCTAATTGGGCCAGCGATTTTGGTGTATAAAGGAGATATTGAATGGTAACTTTAAAAGGCGAACATATATATTTGAGAGCTCTTGAGCCTGAGGATTTAGATTTTATTTATGATATTGAAAACAATCAAGATATTTGGGAAATTAGCAACACTTTAACGCCTTATTCTAAGTTTTTAATTAAGCAATATCTTGAAAATGCGCACAAAGACATTTTTGAAGTTAAACAATTGCGTCTTGTTATATCAACGCTTAATAAAAAAACTATTGGTTTAATAGATATTTTTGATTTCGATTTCCAAAACAAACGTGCTGGTATTGGTATTTTGATTAAGGAATCAAACAATAGGCATAAAGGTTATGGTACAGAGGCACTCAAGCTATTAATTGACTATTGTTTTAAACATTTAAACCTTCATCAATTGTATTGTAATATTTCAGAAGAAAATGAAGCGAGTATCAAGCTTTTTAAGCACTATAATTTTGAAAAAGTTGGGCTTAAACAAGACTGGAATATTGTAAATGGAGCTTATAAAAACGAATATTTGTTTCAACTAATTAATAACTAATGTATTTTAAAAAAATCCTTCTGGCAATTGCATTGATTGGCTTGGCATTTGCTGCATATTTTGCATATTTTGTTTACAATGCAATGCTTACACCTAATACAAATTTTAGCAATGATGAAGCCTATGTGTTTATTTCAGAAAGTGATACTTATAATGAAGTAAGGGAACAATTGATGCCTATATTGGATGATATTGAAACTTTCGATGCTTTGGCTAAACGGAAAAAATATGTAAATAACGTGAAAGCAGGAAAGTACAGAATTACAAATGGAATGAATAATAACGATATTATTAACTCCATTAGGAGTAATAACATTCCAATAAAACTTTCCTTTAATAATCAAAACTCAATTGAAGCACTTGTAGGACGAGTTGCATTTCAAATTGATACAGATAGTACTTCGTTGGTTAAAGCCATGACAGATAAGTTGTTTTTAGAACAAAACGGATTTTCCGAAGCCACGATTTTAGGTATGTATTTGCCTAATACTTATGAAGTATTTTGGAATACGTCTGCTGAAGGTTTTAGAGACAGGATGCTTAAAGAATATAATAGATTCTGGACCAAAGACAGAATTGAAAAAGCTCAAGCAATTGGAATGAATAAGGATGAAGTAATGGCATTAGCATCTATAGTTTATGAAGAATCCAAACAAAAGGCTGAACAACCAAGAATTGCAGGCGTGTATATTAATAGATTAAAAAATAAATGGACTTTAGATGCGGATCCTACCTTGAAATTTGCAGCTTATAAATTGCCAAAATACCAAAACACAATCATTAAACGTGTTTTGAATGTTCATAAAGAGATAGACTCTCCATATAATACTTATAAAAATATTGGGTTACCTCCTGGATTAATTGCAATGCCAGATATTTCAGCCATTGATGCAGTTCTTAACTATGAGGAACATTCATATTTTTTCTTTGTTGTTGATGCTAAAAACCCAGGATATCATAAATTTTCAAAGACTATATCGCAGCATAATCAGTACGCTAGAGAGTATCATCGTTACTTGTCTCAGCAAGGAATAAGACGTTAGGTTTTGATTTTTAAAACTAAACTTTCAATATTATTATTTATTATAGGTATTTCAGGCTTTGCACAGCACTTTAATACATTCCTTAAGCCAAGTGATTCCTTGCATATTCAAAGAAGAAATGCTGTGGTTGTCTCTGAAGTTGTTTTAGGGACATCGGCATTAATCGGTCTTAATTCATTATGGTATAAAGATTATGAGCGTTCTAAATTTCATACTATTAACGATTTTAACCAATGGATGCAAATGGATAAGGCAGGTCATGCTTTCTCATCATACCAACTTGCTAGAGTAGGTGCAGATGTTTTAAATTGGAGTGGTGTAAGTAAAAAGGATCAACTTATTTATGGTGCCACTTTAGGTTTTACGTTTCTATCTGCTGTTGAAATTTTTGACGGTTTTTCCCAAGAATGGGGTTTTTCTTGGTCAGATATTGGAGCAAATGCATTTGGAACAGGTTTGTATATTGGGCAAGAGTTACTTTGGCAAGAACAACGATTGCAATTAAAATATTCTTTTCGTCAAACGGCTTATGCAGCTATGCGTCCTGAAATACTTGGAGATTCACTTTTAGAGCAATTGTTTAAAGATTACAATGGCCAAACCTACTGGTTAAGTATAAATTTAGATGCGTTTTTTAAAGAAGCTCGTTTCCCAAAATGGTTAAATATAGCTTTTGGATATGGAGCAAACGGCATGTTAACTGGTATAGACCAACCTGTTGATAATTTGTTTACAAATCAAGATAGATATAGACAGTTTTATTTAAGTTTTGACGTAAATTTGTTGAACATTAATACAAAATCACATGTTTTAAAAACTATTTTTTCTGTATTAAATGTAATAAAAATACCATTCCCTACAATCGAGTTTAATAGCAAAAAAAAGGTTGTATTTCATCTTTTGCTCCAGTAAGAAATACACTTAAACGATTAATTTTGAAAATATTAGAAATTTGTGTAATTTTGCACGCTGAAATTTTGAGTATAAAATGAATTATTTTGACCTCGTAAATTTTAAACTATGTATAAGGGATTAGTAGCATATTCGATTATTCCAGTTTTGGTATTTATAGCTTTTTTCACTGCTTTTAATACCACGAATACTTTGAACAAAGAAGCATATTCAATACAAGGTTTGGATCTTGCATATAATTCTCCAAGTAAAGCACCTTTAATTAAGTCTCAAAAAAAAATAAATTATCATTTACCAGCGTTAGGGAAGTGCTTTGTTGGTTTTAAAGAAGCATTGGCTTTTAAAGAATCTAGAGGAAATTATTTCTCGGTAAATACTTTAGGTTATATGGGGAAATACCAATTTGGTAAAAACACTTTAAAACTTATTGGTATTTATAATACTAGTGATTTTTTAAACAATCCAGAGCTTCAGGAAAAAGCATTTATTGCAAATACTATGCGAAATAAATGGGTATTACGTAGGGACATTAAGCGTTTTGTTGGTAAAATAATAGATGGTGTTTTAATAACAGAATCTGGAATTTTAGCTGCAGCACATTTAGCAGGACCTGGAAGTGTAAAAAAATACTTGCGCAGTTATGGAGCTATTGGTTTTGCGGATGCTTATGGAACTACCATTAGAAACTACATGAAAAAGTTTTCTGGTTACGATACATCTTTTATAGAAGCCAATAAGAAAGCTAAAGCAGCTTTACTTTAGTCTTTGTGTATTATAAATATTGCGGGTCTTTTATGAAGATCGATATTTGATTGTTTCCACTCACTTACCGTTTTTGTTTTAATATATTCGGTTGCCAATGTAATATCGCAAGCTATGCATACCCTTGTGTTTTTATTAAGCGAAGCACATATATCTTCGAGCATTTTATTGTTTCTATAGGGTGTTTCAATAAATAGCTGTGATTGATTTTGCTCAAAAGATAAACGTTCCAGTTTTTTTAAAGTGGCTTTACGTTCATTTTTTTCAATTGGTAAATAGCCATTAAAAGTAAAATTTTGCCCATTCATTCCAGAGCTCATTAATGCAAGTAATATAGAGGATGGACCAACCAATGGCACTACTTGTATGTCTTTTTGATGAGCAATGTTTACAACACTTGCTCCTGGATCTGCTATTCCTGGACAACCAGCTTCAGATAATAAACCAACGGGTTTTCCTTCAATACATGCGTTAAGAAAATCAGGCACCTCGTTTTCTTCAGTGTATTTATTTAAAATATGAATATTTAGAGATTGTTGAGGTTTACTAGAGCTTATTTTTTTAATAAAGCGTCTTGCTGTTTTTTCGTTTTCGACTATATAATTATCGACTTGCTCAATTATTTTTTTAACTGAAATTGGTAATACTTCTAAAGGCTCATTATCGCCTAACCTAGTTGGAATTAAATAGAGTTTTCCTTTAACGTCACTCATTAATCTATAATTAGCTTTTTATTCGAAAGATTATTATTTGCTTTAAAAACAGAAACAAGATACAATCCCTTGGCTAAATTCCTAGTCGAAATTGAAATAATATGGTTGGAAAAATCACTTTCGGTTTTTATATGCTTCCCAAGCAGGTCGTATAGGGATATGCTAAGCGGAACTTGGTTTTCGTCAAAAACAAAGAACACTTCTTCTCTAGCTGGATTTGGGTACATCAAGTAGCTATAATCTATTTCATTTTCTTCAAAGACGCCATCACAGTTTTCATCAATGTCATTGTCTGGGATTTCGGTGGCGTTAGGGTTAATGTTTGGGTTTGTGTCATCACAATCCGTATTGTTACTAACATAATCATGAGGTTGGGCATTTGCTGTTTGGCTCACATTAGGATTCCCAAAGGTATCACTGTCAGCATCTTCATACCACGTTAGTAAATCAAAACCATCACAATTTTCATCAATACCATTGTCTGGGATTTCGGCAGCATTTGGGTTGATGTTTGCATTTGTATCATCACAATCTGTATTATCACTAACATAACCATTGGGTTGTGTGCTAGCAGTTTGGCTTGCGTTTGGGTTTCCAAAAGTATCACTATCAGCATCTTCATACCAAGTAAATGTATCAAGACCATCACAGTTTTCATCAATGCCATTGTTTGGGATTTCGGTAGCATTGGGGTTTATGTTCGCATTTGTATCATCACAGTCTGTGTTGTCACTAACATAACCATTGGGTTGATTTGTGGCTGTTTGACTAACATTAGGATTTCCAAAGGTATCGTTGTCAGCATCTTCATACCAAATAGAGGCATTTATATCTGCATCAACTATTTTGTAAATTGTACCAGAACTAATCCCTGCGATATATAATTCACCATTTATATCTTCACCAAAAGACACCCAGTTATTTCCACTAAATACATCAGAAAAGGACATGTCCCAGTTTGTGCCATTTTCTGATAAAACTCCAATTTCATCACTGCAATAATCAGCAAAAAAATAAAGTCCGCTAAAATTTGGAAATTGGGATCCTCTATATCGATAACCACCAGTTATAGAGCATTTAAAATTTCCATTATTTGAATGTGAATATTCACCAATCGGGAAGGTGAGTGTATTTATATCTGGGCACCCAGTAGTATTAAACTCGTTATTACCTTCGTAACAACGCCATCCATAGTTTAATCCAGCTATAGTGGAGGAAACCATATTAATTTCTTCATATTCAGCTTCACCAACATCAGTAATCCAAATATCTCCAGTTTGCCAATCAAAAGAAAATTTCCATGGGTTTCTTAAGCCATATGCCCAAATTTCATCTTGTGTGCTTGCATCGCCATCGTTATAAAATGGGTTGTCTAATGGGGTTGCATAATTGTTTCCATTGCTTGTGTTGTTTACATCAATCCTAATCATTTTTCCCAATAAGGAGCTAAGGTCTTGAGCTCTATTTTCAGGGTCTCCACCTGCGCCACCATCGCCAGAAGCAATAAATAAATAGCCATCAGGACCAAAAGCCATGTCGCCACCATTATGATTGCTATATGGTTGAGTTATTGATAAAATAATTAATTCTGAATTCGGATTGGCAATATTTTGATTAGTGCTACTAACTTCAAATCTAGATATTACCGTATTTCCATTATTGTTTATATAATTAATATAAAAAAACCCATTGCTACTGTAGTTTGGGTGAAATGCTAAGCCTAGTAATCCTCTTTCATCTCCATTATTACTAATGTCAACAACAAGATTGCCAATATCTAAAAAAGGGGTCGTATTTACAGTACCACTGGCATCAATGATTTTTATTATACCCCTTTGCTCTAGTACAAAAAGCCTGTCGTCGCCAGCATTTTTAATACTAACAGGCATATCTAGTCCAGTAGCAAAGCTCTGTATGTCTATTGTTTGTGCAAAAGCATAAGAGCAAACCAATAAACTAATGCTCATTATAATTACATGTTTGCTTTTCATAACGTACGTTATTTACTTAAATGTACGAATAAAATGATAAAATAGGATGTATTAATTACTTGATAATTAGTTTATTTAAAGATTTTTCGCCTTTGTTTGAAATGGCTTCAATTATATATATCCCAGATGACAAGTAGCCTAAATCCAAATTATAAGATTTTGAGGTATTTGTTTCAAATTTTGATGCTATTTTTTGTCCTTGTAAATTGTAAATATTAATGCCTTTAAGCAAAATGGTATTTGGAAAATTAAGGCTTACCAAACCATTGTTTGATGGGTTAGGTCTAATATTGAATTTAACGAACTCATCTGCTCCAGTTGATAGTGTTTCTTGAACAATTTTATATACTTGCCCACTACCTCCAGAATTGCCAATAACATAAAGCTCTTTATTGTTTCCTTCACCAAACGATGTCCATCTTTGAATGCCTATACTGGGTTGGTAATGTTCTCTAGTCCAAGACCCTCCACTTTCGGTTAATATAAAAATTTCGTTACTGCACCAGTCTGCAAAAAAGTATTTCCCAAATAAGTTTGATTGGTTACTGCCTCTATAGCGATATCCACCAATAATAGCACATCTAAAAATACCATCAGGTTCAAAATGGCCATAGGTATTTATTGGAAAATCTAAAGAACTATTACTTGGGCACGAAACAGGAGTGTCATTATTAAATGCAATATTGCCTTCATAGCAGGGCCACCCATAATTTAGGTTGCCATTGTTGCCCGAATCTATGTTCACCTCTTCCCAGGCTGTATGACCTACGTCAGCAACCCAAAAATCTCCATTAAGGCTATCGAAAGAGAATTTTGCTGGATTTCTTAAACCAATTGACCAAATTTCTTCTAAAGTATTTGGGTCTCCATCATTTTTAAAAGGGTTACTGTTAGGTGTTC
>CALZKX010000220.1 GCA_945788155.1 uncultured Flavobacteriaceae bacterium | reverse complement strand
CTACCAGAACAACAACCATCCGAAGAAATAGATTTAGGACAATTATTTAAGCTCATTGGCAGTGCCTTCGATAGGTTTTTTAGGTTTATTGGAAACATCCTAAATAAGATTTTTTTAACGTTTGTATGGCTAGTATTTTTCACTAAAAAACACTTTATAAAAATAATTATTGCTGGGGTTATTGGAGCAGGATTAGGGTTTGTTAAGAATAAAACAGAAAAAAAAGTATATCACTCAACAGCTATTATAAAGCAAAATTATGATACAGGAGAGCACCTGTTTAACACTATAAACTATTACAACTCCCTTTTTCAACAAAAAGACTCTATAGAAACTTCAAAAATATTAAATATCACAACATCCAAATCTAATGAAATTTCAGGATTAGAAATGGCATCCAATCTTACTGAAAATCAAAAACTGCAATTGTTTAATGAGTATGTTAAAAGCTTGGATTCTGTATTGGCAAGTACAGTTGAATACAAAGATTTTTTAGAAAACTCAAAAGACTATAATTACAATATTCAAAAAATAACCTTAAAATCATTTACGAAAGATAACTTTAATAATGTACTTAGAAATATTATTGAAAATATTGAAAAAAGCGAATTTTTTCTTAACCAAAAATTAAAAAAAATAACCAATTTAAACAATGAGGACATGGTTATTGAACAATCTCTAGAAGAATCTAAAACACTTCAAGCGGTTTATACACAAGTTTTAAAACAACAACAGGAAGAATTACCATTAGGAGGCTCAACCAATATAGTCGTAGGTGGGGCAAATGACAAAAATGTTACAAAAGAATTTGAGCTTTTTAGTAAAGATTTAGATTTAAGGCGAGAACTTGTTAAAAATGAGTCAGACAGAAAGAATTTAGAAGAAATAATTGAGATAATGTCTATACAAGATGGCGACGGAACCCTTCATAATGAAGCTAAGATTTTTGGCATTGCAACAAGTTGGGCTATTTCAATTGGAATAAAATTAGCATTATTAACTTTTTTGGTGTTAGTATTAATAGAATTTATTAGATTTCTTGAACGTTATAAAGATAAAATTTAATCATGAATATTTTAATTACAGGAGGCGCAGGATTTATTGGATCGCATGTTATTAGATTGTTTGTAAATAAGTACCCCAACCACCACATCTATAATTTAGATGCTTTAACTTATGCAGGGAATTTAGAAAATTTGGAGGATATTGAAAACGAACCAAATTATACATTTATTAAAGCTAATATTACTGATGCGGATACCATAGAGTCACTTTTTTCTTTATACAAGTTTGATAGTGTGATTCATTTAGCCGCAGAATCCCATGTAGATAGATCAATAACAGATCCATTAGCTTTTGTAAACACCAATGTACTGGGAACTATAAATTTACTTAATGCATTTAGATTACTATGGGGAAGTGATTTTAAGGGTAAATTATTTTATCATGTTAGCACCGATGAGGTTTATGGCTCATTAGGAAAAACAGGATTGTTTACGGAAGCAACATCCTATAATCCTAATTCACCCTATTCAGCTTCAAAAGCAAGCTCAGACCATTTTGTTAGATCCTACGGAGAAACTTATGGACTGCCTTATATTATTACAAATTGCTCAAACAATTACGGACCAAATCAATTTCCAGAAAAACTAATCCCACTTTTCATTAATAATATATTGAATAATAAACCATTACCTGTTTATGGGGACGGTAATTATACAAGAGATTGGTTATATGTTATTGACCATGCTATAGCCATTGATTTGGTTTTTCATCAAGGAAAAATTAAAGAAACGTATAATATTGGAGGTTTTAATGAATGGACGAATATTGATTTAGTAAAACTACTTTGCGCTCAGATGGACAAAAAACTACAAAAAAACCCAGGAACATCAGAAAAGTTGATTACTTATGTTAAAGACCGTCCAGGACATGATTTACGTTATGCTATAGATGCATCAAAGATAAGCAAAGAACTTGGGTGGAAACCCTCAGTTACTTTTGAAGAGGGTTTAAAACTCACAATAGATTGGTACTTAAATAATGACATCTGGTTAAATAATGTTACTTCAGGAGACTATCAATCGTATTACCAAAAACAATATATTAATAGTTAATTAAAATTAATGAAAGGGATTATTTTAGCAGGGGGATCAGGCACAAGACTTCACCCATTAACCTTATCTGTAAGCAAACAGTTAATGCCAATTTATGACAAGCCGATGATTTACTATCCGCTTTCTACTCTAATGTATTCAGGAATTAATGAAGTATTAATTATCTCAACTCCAAAAGATTTACCATTATTTAAAGACCTTCTGGGAGACGGAAAAAAGTATGGATGTAAATTTGAATATGCAATACAAGAAGCCCCTAATGGTTTGGCCGAAGCTTTTATTATTGGGGAAGAATTCATCGGTAATGATAAAGTTGCTTTAATATTGGGAGACAATATTTTTTACGGAACTGGTTTAGCAATATTATTGCAAAGCAACAATGACCCTGATGGAGGAGTTATATATGCTTACAGAGTTCATGACCCAGAACGTTATGGTGTGGTAGAATTTAATGATAAAGGACAAGCAATTTCTATTGAAGAAAAGCCATCCGAACCTAAGTCAAATTATGCGGTTCCTGGAATTTATTTTTATGATAATTCAGTTGTTCAAATAGCGAAAAACATAAAGCCAAGTCATAGAGGAGAGTTAGAAATAACGGACGTTAATAAAGAGTATTTAAACCAAGGCAAATTAAGCGTAAGCATATTAGATCGAGGAACCGCTTGGTTAGATACAGGAACGTTTCAGTCATTAATGCAAGCCTCTCAATTTGTTGAAGTGATTGAAGAGAGACAGGGTTTGAAAATTGGATCAATCGAGGCAGCTGCTTTTGAAATGGGCTATATAAATAAAGAACAATTTGTTGGTCTTGCAAATCCATTGCTTAAAAGTGGTTATGGCAAGAATTTATTGGGTTTATTAAAAAAGAAGTAATGATTGCAAAAAAAACAAAACTAAAAGGGTGTTATGTATTAGAACCAAGGGTTTTTGAGGATAAAAGAGGATATTTTTTAGAAAGTTATAATAGAAATGTTTTTAATGAGGCTCTTGATTTAAAAGTAGAGTTTGTTCAAGATAATGAATCTTTTTCTTCAAAAGGAGTTTTACGAGGGTTGCATTATCAAGTTGGCGAACACGCTCAATCAAAACTAGTTCGAGTAATTAAAGGAAAAGTATTAGATGTGGCTGTAGATATTAGAAAAAACTCACCAACTTTTGAACAACATGTTTCGGTGGAGCTTACAGAAGACAATAAAAAACAATTGTTTATCCCTCGAGGTTTTGCACATGGATTTGTAGTACTAAGCCACACAGCTGTGTTTTCTTACAAATGCGACAATTTTTATAATAAAGAGTCTGAGCACGGAATAATATTTTCCGACCCTACTTTAAATATTGATTGGAAACTCCCTAAAAATCAACTCATTATATCTGAAAAGGATATAAAATTGCCTAAATTTGAAGACATTAGATTATGATTAATGTATTGGTCACAGGCTCCAATGGACAATTAGGCAGATGCTTACGGGATATTGCAAATACTAATGAAAAGATTAAGTGGCGTTTTAAGAGCTCTAAAGAGTTAGATATTACAAACAAGAATACTGTCAATAGTTTATTTGGAAACACTAAGTTTGATTATTTAGTAAATTGTGCTGCATATACAGCTGTTGACAAAGCTGAAAAAGAAAAAGAAAAAGCTTTTTTGGTTAATGCTGAGGCAGTTAAATATTTAGCTCAATCTTGTAAAAAAAATGATATAACATTTATACACATTTCCACCGACTTTGTATTTGATGGGAATACAAAAACTCCATACAAAGAAAACGATTTACCAAACCCAATTAATGTTTACGGGGCTTCAAAATTAAAAGGAGAATCATATATTTGCAATATATTAGAAAAATATTTTATAATTAGAACCTCTTGGTTATATTCAGAACACGGCAATAATTTTTTTAAAACCATGTTGGAATTATCAATGGAAAAGGAAGAGCTAAATATTGTTTACGACCAATGGGGATCTCCAACTTATGCAAAAGACTTAGCAATTATAATATTAAAAATAATAATAAGCAACTGTAAAGCTTATGGCATTTATCATTATAGTAATGAAGGCGTTACAAATTGGAATGAATTTGCAAAAACAATTTTTGATTTGTCCAATAAAAAAGTTAAAGCAATACCAATAAAAACAGCTTATTATCCAACGCCAGCAAAACGCCCAAATTATAGTGTTTTAGATACAACTAAGATAAAAAAAACATTTAGTATTGAAATACCTGCATGGATTGACAGCTTGAAATTAGCACTTATCAATTTGTATTGAACGAAAACTTTATATAACTTTTATTAATTAAATTTTAATTCTATGAAAAAAAGTATTTTTATTCTAACGGCAAGCCTTTTTTTAGTGTTATTCTCCTGCAGAGAAAACAAAGATGAATCAAAAGAAAAAATTGAAGAAGAGGCAACAACAGAAGAACCGACTTTAAAAGTAAAAATCAATGCTAAAGTTTTGGTAGATGATGTTTTTGAAGTTTATTATTACGAAACAGGACAGCAAACATTTCATCATGAGGATTTTGTGTTCACAAAAGTCGATGGGGACAGCTTGTTCCAAGATATAGTATTTGAATTACCTGAAATAACCTATCCTGAAAGGCTAAGATTAGATCTAGGAAAAAATACAAATCAGAAAGAAATTGAATTAAGAGCAATAACCCTTTCCTATGGAGAAAAGGAATATAATTTTAGTAAAGAAGAAATAGAAAACGAATTCAAACCAAGTAAGTTTATCGATTTTAATAAAGAAACACGAATTATAAAAATGAAGGAAATTAATGGTAAATATGACCCCTATTTTTACTCACCAAAAGTATCAAACATTGTTAACTACTTATTAGAAGATTAATTTAGTGAAGAAAAAAAAGTTAATAATAATTCCAGCGAGAGGAGGCTCAAAGGGAATTCCACGAAAGAATTTAAGAGCCTTGAACGGCAAACCCTTGATTTATTACAGTATAATTAACGCGCTTTCTATTGACAATGCTGACTGTTATGTATCTAGTAATGATGATGAAATCCTTCTAATTGCCTCAAAGTTTGGTTCAAAGACACTTAAACGAAGTAACTCTATTTCAGGAGACAAGACGACCTTAGACCCAGTTGTTTTTAATGCTTATAATGAAATATGTAAAATTGAAGGTGTTAATTATGATTTAGTAATTACTCTTCAACCTACCTCACCTTTATTAAAGAGTATATCAATAATAAAAGCTATTCAGCTTTTCAATCAAAGTAAATTAGACACAATAATTTCTGGAGTATATGATAGTCACTTAACTTGGATTAAAGAAGAAGAGAATTTTAGGCCAAATTATAAGAAGAGAGTAAATCGTCAAGGTTTGCCTCAGGTTTATAAGGAAACAGGTGGTTTTGTTATAACCAAGTCAAATTTTGTTCAGGAAAACTCTAGATTTGGGGAGCATATCGGAATATTCCCCTTAAGTAAAAAAGAAGCTATCGACATAGATGATTTTGATGATTGGAATTTGTGTGAGTATTATCTAAAGAGAAAAACAATACTTTTTGTTGTAGCTGGAGATAATATTATTGGAATGGGTCATGTTTATAATACCTTAAGCATTGCAAATGAAATTTTAGAACACAGAATAATATTTCTTGCAACCAAGGGTAGTGAATTAGCATTAGATAAAATTATGGAGTCAAATTATGAAGCTCATTTACAAAAAGAACCCTTAATAATTGATGACATAATAAAGCTAAATCCAGATATTGTTATTAATGATATTTTAGACACAAACGAAGAATATGTAAACACACTAAAGACCAAACAGTATAAGATTATAAACTTTGAAGACCTTGGTTCCGGTGCTAAAAAAGCTGACCTTGTAGTAAATGCAATGTATCCTGAAAACAAAACTGCTTTAAACCATTATTATGGAGCAAAATATTTTATATTAAGGGATGAGTTTCTATATACAAAACAAAAAACCATAAGTAAAGAGGTAAAAACTATTTTAATTTCTTTTGGAGGTGTTGATCCAAATAACTTTACCTATAGAGTTTTAAGTCTAATATCTGAGTATTGTAATTCTAACAAAATAAGACTTACAGTGATAATGGGTTTGGGTTATACAAATAAAAATTCTTTAGAAGAAAAATTCCAAAACATTGAAATTAAAAGTAATATTAGCAATATCTCTGATGAAATGTACAAAGCAGACCTAGTTTTTACTTCTGCAGGAAGAACAACATTTGAAGTTGCCTCAATTGGAACTCCTTGCATCGTTTTATGCCAAAACAAAAGAGAAACAACACATTTTTTTGCATCAGAAAAAAATGGTTTTTATAATTTAGGTCTAGCTGAAAACCTTTCCGATAATTTAATATTAAAAGCCTTTAAAGAATGTTTAGATGTAGATTTAAGAAAACGTATGCATGAAAAAATGGTTAAAAATCAACTTAAAAAAGGCAAATCAAGAGTAATTAAATTAATTAAATCGACAATATAACTTATGAAGTTATTCAATCTACTTAAAGAATATAATTATAATAATGCAAAACTGACTAGGCCATATGTTATTGCCGAGGCAGGAGTAAATCATGAGGGCTCTATGGATTTAGCAAAAAGACTAATTGAAGAGGCTCAAGAAGGTGGCGCACATGCAATTAAGTTTCAAACTTATAAAGCGAGTACAATTGCTTCAAAAAACAGCCCTTCATATTGGGATACAACGAAAGAATCAACTAAAAGTCAATTTGAATTATTTCAAAAATATGACAAATTTTGGAAGTCAGAATATGAAGAACTAAAAAAACATTGTGATAAAACAGGGATAGAATTTTTATCAACCCCTTTTGATGTTTCTTCTGCTAAATTTTTAAATGATTTAATGGATGTGTTCAAAATATCTTCATCAGATATTACTAATCTTCCATTTATTGAATATTTGTGTTCATTTGATAAACCAATAATTCTTTCAACAGGCGCTTCTTATCTATGGGAGACTCATCAAGCAATAGAAACAATTAGCAAATATAGCGTTCCAGTTTGTTTAATGCATTGTATTTTAAATTATCCTACTCTAGACGAAAATGCCAATCTTGGGATGATACTAGATTTAATAAATAAATTCCCTCAAACTATTCCCGGATATTCTGATCATACATTGCCAAATGATATGGAAGTTTTAAAAATCGCCAATCTTTTGGGTGCAATTGTTCTTGAGAAGCATTTCACACATGATAAAAAACTACCTGGGAACGATCATTATCACGCAATGGATAAAGATGATTTAAAACTATTTTTTAATAAAATGGAAGAAACATATAACTTAATAGGAATGCAGAAAAAAACTCCATTACTTACCGAGGAAAAATCGAGAAGAAACGCTAGGCGAAGTTTAGTAGCTCTAAAAGACATAAAAAAAGGAAAAAAAATAACTAAGAGCCACTTAACTTGGAAGAGACCAGCAACTGGAATTTCACCAAAAGAAATAAATGCCTTGGTTGGAAAAACAACATTACACAATATAAAAGAGGACGATGTTTTACAATGGAACATGTTTGATTAATTAAAAATAAAGAAATGATAGTACTCCTTTCAGGACAAATAAAAAATATTGGAGATTTCTTAATTACAGATAGAGCAAAAAAATTGTTTGAAGAATTTGTAGATAAGGACATTGTAGTTTTAGATAGAACCAAAAAATTAGATGGACACATAGATACTATTAATAAAGCAAGATTTGTTGTTTTATGTGGTGGGCCAGCATACGCACCTGATATATATAAAGGAATTTACCCTTTAGTTGATGATTTAAGTTTAATAAAAGTCCCAATTATTCCATTTGGCTTAGGGTGGTGTGGAAGACCATCAGGTGCTCCCTTATCTTTTGCATTTAATGACGAATCAAAAAACTTTTTAATAGAAGCTCATAAAAAAATACACAGTTCTAGCTGTAGATGTAACGTAACAAAGAAAGTTCTAATTAATAATGGAATTAAAAACGTAACGATGACAGGTTGTCCTGTTTGGTATGATTTGCCGTCTATTGGCAAGAATTTTAAAGAGTTGGATGAAGTAAAAAAGATTGTTTTTACAACAGCAGCAGACCCCAAGCTAATTAAACAAACTGTATCATTAATTAGGCTTTTAACAAAACAATTTCCAAAGGCACAGATAACAATGACTTATCATCGAGGAATTTTGCCAGACAAGCATACAACCGTAAGAGCCACCATAGGTTATTTATCAATGGCTTTAGGAGCAAAACTAGTTAATTCTAGAATTAAAGTAATGGATGTGGCGTATGACTTAAAGAAGTTAGATTTTTATGATAACTGTGATTTTCATATAGGGTATAGGGTTCACGCACATTTATACTTTTTAAGCAAAAGACTTCCTTCGTTATTAATAAATGAAGATGGAAGAGGAAAGGGCATGGTAGAGACAATGAATTTGCCTGTATTTAATATTGAGGACAAACGACTTTTAAGTAAAGTAAACATGACGCTTGGCGAGTATAAAACCACTAACTTTAATACTTTTAAAGAGGTTGGAAATTATATTGATAATCATTTTGAAGTCATGAAAGAATTTCTTCTTAAATTATAAATGTTTAAAGCTAGCTCCAAATATCTGTCTTACATATTAGGTGAAGGGATTTCTAAAGGAGTAATTTTTCTTTTATTTAGTTTTTTCACCGACTACTTTGAAAAAAAAGAGTTTGGGAAACTAGCGCTTTTTTGGGCCATTATTCCAGTGCTGTCTGTTTTTCTCGATTTTTCACAAAGAAGCTATGTTAAAAACAGGGCTTTATATGGCAGTATTCTAGCTCAAAAATCTATTGTAAGATCCATTGTTTTCTCTACTATAATTGCTCTCGTCTTTTATTTTATTTGGTTGTTGTTAAAGCTGTATGGAATTGCAATAATTGACAATAGATTTGATTTCTATATTTTAATCTGCGCATATTTTTTCTCTGTTATAGAAGTAATGCTTTCCTATTACCAAATTAGAGGCAAATTAATTTTGTATAACATTCTTTATGCATCAAGAAATTCATTGCCATACGTTTTGACTTTTCTGGTTATTATTCTAGGCGGTAAAACAGATAAATACTCTCCCATTATTTTTGCGATTGTTCAATCATTTGTATTTGGAGCCATAGCACTGATACTCTTAATTAATTTAATAAAATCAGGCAAAAATATATTTGACACAACTATTAAAAGACTAATAAAAAAGACAACGATTGCCTTAAGTTTCAGCTCTCCTATCATTCCAGGGGTTTTATCAGCACTTGTACTTTCTTTCGCTGACAGGTTTATTATTAATTATTATTATTCTGAAGTTGAAGTTGCCGAATATACAGTAGCCTATACAGTAGGCTCTATTTTTATGGCCTTTTTTTTAGCAACTAATAAAATGTGGCAGAAGTTTATCCTTCAACACTTAAAATTAGGGGAAGTAAATAGAATTTCCAAGGCAGCAAAAATTTACTTTTTTTGTGTTTTAACAGTATGCTTGACGGTCTTTGTATTTAAAACTCATTTACTTAAACTATTATCTAATGATTCTTATTTAGTAGCATTAGATTTAATACCTATTATTTTAATTGGAATGCTGTTTTATTTTTTATATACCGTACTTTCTAACATACCATTCTTTTATAAAGACACTTTCTTAATGGCTTTTCCGGCTATTATTGCTGCCGTCTTAAATATTATACTTAACTTTTTACTGCTACCTCAATATGGTTACAAGGTCGCTGCGTATACTACCACAATAAGTTATTTTTGTGAATTTTTAATTATATATTTTATATGTTTGAAAAAATATAAAATAGATTTACTTTTCTATGCAGCCACAAAGAAATTTATACGATAAAGTTCAGAAACTACAGTCATATTGTATAAACTTTAAAGGGATTAATCTAATAACGTTGTCTCAGATTTATGTTTTTGAGCTAAGCTTGAACAGGTATAAAAAAAATAAAATTTTAGACCTTATAAAAATACTTAGCTTAGATACATATTTAAAATCAATATTAGCTTTTAATCTTAATGCAAAAAAACTCAACAGAAATGTTAAATATATGTTTGTCAATGACATATATAATCGAAGTATGATAAAAAACATTAGGCAAGTTGAAGATTCATTTAAACACCCATTTGTTGAGATAGTCTGTGATAAAAGAGTAAGAGCTAGTCAAAGCATTACGTTGTTTAGGTTTTTCAACGGGTTTAAATATTTAAAAAGCATTTTAGAGGTAATAAACCTCTGTATAGTTAATTTTACAGTTATTAGAGAAGTTTCAAAAGAATTTGGGATTAATAAATATCTATTGTTTCTTAATATAATTGAGTCAGTTTATATTATAAATTGTGTTGAGGGTCTTTTTTTGAAGCTACCTAACCTAAAAAGGATTCTTTTAAACACAGATATTCATAAAACATCTAAAACTATTAATTTGATTGCGCAGAAAAGAAACATAAAAACACACGTTATTCAGCACGGATCTACAGTATTAGAGTATGGGTATTTACCCGTTAGTGCTAATGTTTTATTTACTTGGGGAGAATTATCTAACAAATGGTTTATTGAAAGAGGAACAAATCCAGAAAAATTGCAAATTACAGGAACACCTAAAACAGATTTTTTAAACACTTACCCAAAATTAAATATTAAATCAGAGAAAATCAATAGTGTTTTGATTGTCATGAATCCCATTGGAGATGAAAACATTAATAATTTTTTAAAAATAATATTCGAATCGAATCTTCATTCGAAATACAGGATTAATATTAAATTGCATCCAGGATCAATAGACAATAAGGATTTAATATATAAGCACTTTGCTCAAAATGACATTTCTATCTTTAAACACGAAAACATACATGATTTAATATATGGGAGTGACGTTGTAATATCAACTACATCTACTGTGGGCAATGAGGCTATTGCATTATATAAGCCTTTAATCAAGGTTGATATAGAAGGAGTTGACACGGTATTAGAGTATGAACATTTTGATTGCTGTAATATTATTTCTAGTTCTGATGAGTTGGCAGAAACAATAGCAAACACCCAAATGTTATATGATAAACATAAAAATTACGATATGTTTATAAATAAGTACTTTTACAAATTAGACGGGAAGTCAATAGATCGAATAATAAATCATTTAGTTCTATAATATGAATTGGGAAATTGTTTTTATTGCAATTTTTATGTTAATTGTAGTTAATAAATTCTTTGACTTAAGAAATTTATTAAATCCATTTGTTTTTTTTTATTTATATCAAACAGCATTTTGTTTTATTGCATTAGCATACAGTGATAGCTGGTATCCAAGGATACCAATTTCCCCTGATTTGAAGTTTTATATAATCCTTGCTTATTTCTTGACATTTCTTGGGGCTTTTTTATCTAGATCTTTATTTGCGGCATCAGGAATAAAGTATGTGAAAATAAACAACATAGAAATTGAAAACAAACCTTCAAAATCATTTCAAATTAGTGGTATCCTAGTCTTTGTAACAGGTATTGTTGTTTTTTTGCTTTTTACCTATAAGACAGGTGGAATTATATTGTTTGCTGAAGATGTTGAAAACGATAGAATCACAAGAAAGGCTGGGGCTGGTTTATACAACTTGATATTTGTTTCATTTCTCTTATATGGTTATATGATTATTTTATTGCTAAAAGATAAAACAAAAGTGTTTAAAACAGTTCTTTTTGTCTTTACAGCTTTTGCCCTATTGTCTTATGGTAGTAGAGCCCCCCTTTTAAAGTTATTATTAGCTTGTTTTATAATGATAACAATTTTAAACTCTAAAAAATTATCTTTAAAAAAGTATCTCAAAATCGGATTGGTTTTATTTCTAATTTTAATAGTTGTCGGTGCAATAAGGTCTAACTTTCAAGACGATAGAGTTAGTTTTTTAACATTATTAAAATTCAGAGCAGGATGGAGACCTTTTGTTAATATTCAAAATTTACAAAAAATATATGATTTTTTTCCTAGAGAGCATTCTTATTTATATGGTCAAAGTTACTTAATAGATTTAAAATTATTTTTACCAGGATCAAACCCTAATTTTGGTACTTATCTAAAAGGCCTTATGGGCTGGGACTTTGATGGAGGAAGTGTTACTACTACATTTATTGGTCTTGGCTACTTGAATTTTGGTAAAATAGCTTTTATAATTTATCCACTGTTTTATGGTTTTATATTAAACAGTATATATCAAATAATAGCTTTTAAAGGTAAAATAAAAAACACAAGCCTTTTATTTTTATTATTTTTTTCAATAGGTGTGTCAGGGTCTGTGAGCACAGGTCTATTTGGAACACTCATTAACAATATTTTATTTTTAATTCTAGCTCTAGTATTTCATTTATTATTAAAGCAAATACTATTAAAAAAACCATTCAAATTTCGGTTTGAATAAGACGTTTTATGTTAAAAAAGCGATATTACTTTTTTTTAATAGGTGTATTAATAACAATTTATGCCTTTATATTTTCACTGTTTTTTTTAAATAAAAACAGTGCGGATTTTATTTTATTTTCAAAACTAAGCCTGATTGATAATGTTTCTATTATATTTTATATTATAACTCTTTACGTATGTCTAAAATCTTTAAAGCATTATGCTTTTTTATTAATATTCATTCTATTGGCATTTCCTTCAAACGTAAACAATTACTTACCAAGCATATTGTTTAGTTCATCAATAGATAAAAACCGAGTTTTTTATCCAATGATAACACATGTTGATATTTTTCTAATTGTGGGATTATTAAAATATAAATCTAAAGCAATTAAGACGAAAGTGCTGCAGGGAATAAATAAGTTTAAGCTTTTTTTGATTTTATTTGTTATTGTATCAACACTGTTGTCTATATCATATAATGTTTTAAAATCTAATAATTTAAACGATGTTAGCTTAATAATGGCAAACTCTTTTCACTTAAGGTATTTTTTACTACTAGCGCTCTTGTTTTTTAACACAGATATTATAAAGCATAGAAAACCTATTTTTTGTGGGTTATCGTTTGCTGTAGGGTTTTTAGTAATTGAATCAGTATTATATTCTTATGTTTTTAATACCCCATCAAGGCTAATGAGTGGGACACTAAGAGTTAATACGTTTGCTAATATTTTTGCAGCAATAGCCTGTTATTTTACATTTTTGATAATTAGAGACAAAATAAATTTTAAATTTTCATTAATAGTGTTTTTCATGGTTTTAGTCATTTTTTTAACAACAACTAGAAGCGCCTTGTTTTTATTTGGTCTTTATATTGTTTTAGAATGGCTTATTTATATTAAAGCTCAAGTAAAATCAAAAAACAAAAAAGCAACAGCTTTGTTGATTGGATTAACAATTTTGGGGATTTTTTTAGGAACAATTTTGGCGCAAAAAAATGATAGGCTCTCTTTAAAGAATTTTAAGATAGAAAGAATTGATTTCAATCAGAATGAAATAAACAAAATAATTTTACTTGAAAAGAACAAATTTACCGAATCATTAATATTACGTTTAAATCACTACCAAACTTCTTTCAACATGATAAAAGAAAACCCAATTTTTGGGATTGGCCCAGGAAAATGGAACAAGCATAAGGCTGATTTTGGATCTAAAGAAAACAACGTGATGGACTCACATAACGATTTATTATCAGCTATGTCGCAGTATGGGATTTTACAAGGAATGACACTCTTTTTTTTAGTTTACCTAATTCCTTTAGTTTTTTTCAAAAAAAATAGAGCAATGGAAAAAGATGATCCATTAATATATTTGTTTATAATCAACTTTATCATGATGTTTGCAGGAATAACTAATTCAGGAATTTTTAAACACCAAGTATATGGGTTTCTTGTCCTTATTATTATGATTTCAATTTTTGAATTTAACACATCAAGTAAAAACTTAACTAAATAAAATGAAAATAGCTATATTGGGAACTCGTGGAATACCAAATAACCATGGAGGTTTTGAGCAGTTTTCAGAATCTCTCTCAGAGTATTTGGTTAACAAAGAACATCAGGTTTATGTTTACAACTCTCATAATCATCCTTACCAAGAAAAGAAATGGAAAGGAGTTAACATAATTCATAAATATGACCCAGAAGATAAAATAGGGACAGTTGGTCAATTTATCTACGATTTAAACTGTATATCTCATAGTAGAAAACAGGGTTTTGATGCAATATTACAATTAGGCTATACGAGTAGTTCTATTTGGGGTTGGTTGTTGCCAAAGGACAGTAAGATTATCACAAACATGGATGGATTGGAGTGGAAAAGATCAAAATATAAGAAACTAGTTCGAAAGTTTTTAAAACATGCTGAAAAGCTTGCGGTTAAATCTAGTGATTATCTTATTTCAGATTCTATTGGAATTAAATTATACCTAAAGGAGGAGTACAATATCCACTCTGAATATATAGCCTATGGTGCTAAAGTTTTTGATAAACCCACAAAAGAAGTATTAGGAATTTACAATGTAATTGCCAATGAATATAACATGCTAATTGCACGTCTTGAACCCGAAAATAATATTGAAACAATTTTAGAGGGAGTTTCTAAGAGTAGCATTAACTATCCTTTTTTAGTTATTGGAAAACATCGGACAAAATATGGAGAATATTTAAAGAAGAAGTTTAAAGAAGATAAAAGGATAAATTTTTTAGGAGGAATTTACAATCAAAATCATCTTAACAACTTGAGATATTTCTCTAACTTATATTTCCATGGTCATTCAGTTGGAGGAACTAACCCTTCTTTATTAGAAGCTATGGCATCAAATGCATTAATAATTGCAGACAATAATATTTTTAATAAAAGTATTCTTGAGGAAGATGCGTTCTTTTTTGAAAACGAAAAAGACATTATCAATTTAATTACAAAAAACAAGAACAATTATATAGACATATTGAGAAATAATAAAGAAAAAATTATCAATAAATATGATTGGAATAGAATAAATAACCAATATGAACAATACTTATTTAAATGTTTAGAATAGTGGTAAAAAATATCCAAAGCAACTATTTTGAGTATGCACTATATCTATTAACTGTGTCTCTGTTTTTTGGAAATGCTTTTGTATCCATTGCAACAGTTGTTTTTTATTTTACGCTTTTACCAAATATGTTTAATTATAAAGCAATTAAGTTTAAAAATCTATTTTTTATAAAACCATTCTTATTAATGGTTTCACATTTTTTGGTTAGCTTTTTGGTTTTGTGTGCAACTTCCTCGAGCCTTAATGAAGTGTTAGTTATTGAAAAGTATTTACCGTTTCTTTTATTTCCAATAATTATCTTAAACAACAGAGATATTTTAATTAATAAACAAATAGCATTTAATGTTCGGTTAATATTTATAGTTACTGCATTATTTTCTTTTGCAATGAGCTTTTTATATGGACTATGGAGGATGTTTTTTCTAGAAGAAAACATAAATCACATATTTATTACTTATAACTTTTTAACAGATTTATTTGGAGTTCATCACATTTATTTATCTTCTTTTTATGCGCTTGCCTTAATATTTTGTTTGGATAATTATTTTGACCATGCTATTGATACTAGAAAGAAATACTTGCTCTTTAGCATAATTTTATTTTTAGCAATTATTTTATTATCATCCAGAACGGTCATTCTTGCTACTGTTGCTATAATTTTTATTAAGATAATGCTAAATAAGAAAAAAAAGTTAAAAAAAGTATTATCAATTTTCTTTTCGACCATACTTTTTGGTATAATTTTAACTATTAGTATTCCAACACTTAAAAATAGAATTGTTAACTTTAACACTAACATATCTTCCTATTCAGGTTCTTCATTTAG
This sequence comes from uncultured Flavobacteriaceae bacterium, assembly GCA_945788155.1. GTDB lineage: Bacteria > Bacteroidota > Bacteroidia > Flavobacteriales > Flavobacteriaceae > Pontimicrobium. The sequence goes on along the minus strand of CALZKX010000220.1, from coordinate 3,462 downwards.
GCTTAAAGTTTGGTCAAATGTTTTCGAAATATCAAAAGATTCTCCTGTATTTGGTTATGGATTAAATAAATCACAGGATGTACTTTTAAATCAATATTATAAAGTCAATTTCCGGAGAGCTTTTTTGAGAAACTTCAATGCTCACAATCAGTACCTTCAAACCATAATAGATGAAGGATTAATTGGGTTTATTTTTTTACTTTTAATGTTGCTTTCGCCTCTTTTCTACAGCAAAAAAAGAGATAGTGTTTTTCTCTTTACAATACTTATGTTAATAGTGCTTATTTCAGAATCGTTTTTAATTCGACAATATGGAATTGTTTTTTATTGTTTATTTTTTTGTCTCTTATTAATAGAAAACAACAACTATTTGCCCAAGCTCAAACCCTATTAATAAACAATTCAATTATAAATGGGATTGTTTTAAACATACTTTCCTATTTTTGTCTCATAAAAGTTTGTGAATAAAAATAGCAGTTATAGGCAAAGGCTATGTAGGTTTAGTCACAGGAACCTGTTTGGCAGAACCAGGAAATATGAGTGCTTTGTATAGAGATTGATTAAAGAAAAGTAGATGCAACAAAGTGAAGCCCATTTATGAACCACATCTCGACATTCTGTTTCAAAAAGAAAAGCATAGTATAATATCTTAAATGCTTTTTTCTTTAATACATTTTTATTATAACCTAAAAAAATCATAGTAATTTTCGATTACAATAGAAAAAAACACAGTATATTTACGATTGTAATGGGTAAAATGTATTAAAATGATTGATAGGATTTTAGAAGAAAGCATAAAAAACAAACTTTTCAAAGGAAAAGCTATTGTGCTTCTAGGGCCTCGCCAAGTAGGGAAAACAACGTTATTAAAGAACATAGCAACAAATTTAAAAAATCCACTTTGGCTGAATGCCGATAACTTTGAAGTACAAACCTTATTTGAAACACCTTCGTCGTCGCGATTTAAAGCGATTATTAAAAACCACAATGTGGTTATTATTGATGAAGCTCAAAGCATAAAAGATATTGGTTTAAAACTTAAAATAATTACAGACGAACTAAAGGACGTACAACTAATAGCAACAGGGTCTTCAGCTTTTGATTTATCAAACGATTTAAACGAACCATTAACTGGACGGAAATTTGAGTATCAAATGTATCCTATGTCATTTGAAGAAATGGTGGGTCACCACAATTTGTTAGACGAAATAAGCTTACTAAAGCACAGGATGGTTTATGGTTATTACCCTGATGTTGTTGTGAATCAAGGAGAGGAAAAAGATATTTTAAAATTATTGGCAGATAGCTACCTGTTTAAAGACATTCTAATTTGGAACAAAATTAAGAAATCGGATAAAATTATAAAATTACTACAAGCGCTTGCTTTTCAAACGGGGAATCAGGTGTCTTATAATGAATTAGGGAAAATAGTAGGTTTAAATAGTGAAACCGTAGAAAGCTATATTCAATTATTAGAGAAATCATTCATTATTTATCGTTTAGGAACGTTTAGTAGAAATTTAAGAACTGAATTAAAGAAAACACGTAAAATATATTTTGTGGATAATGGCATTAGAAACGCAGTAATAGGAAATTATAATCCTATGGAATTAAGAAATGATACAGGCGCTTTGTGGGAAAACTTTATTATAGGAGAACGAAAAAAATATTTGGCATATCATAATATTTATGTCAATTCATATTTTTGGAGAACCACAGCACAACAAGAAATAGATTATATTGAAGAACGTGATGGAAAGATTTATGCCTATGAGTTTAAATGGAGTAGCCATAAAAGGGCGAAAATTTCAAAGACATTTACAAAAGCATATCCCAATGCCATTACAAAAATAATTACTCCTGATAATTTTGAAGAATTCATATTAAATACCCTGTAAGGATAGGTTGTTAAAGATGAAGCAATAAACTATTTTTGCATACTAATTAAAAGTAAAAAATGAAACATCCATGACTAAATTTTTGTCACACAACGAAAATGATTATATGAATGTAGCATCTGACCAATTTAAAAAAATAAATATAAACAGATGAAAATATCCGTTATAGGCACTGGCTACGTAGGCTTAGTTACAGGAACCTGTTTGGCAGAAACAGGCAACGAGGTACTTTGTATAGATATCAATAAAGAAAAAGTGCAACAAATGCAACAAGGTGTGGTGCCGATTTACGAACCTCATTTGGATGTATTATTCGAGAGAAATATAAAAGCAGGACGCCTAAAATTCTCTACGAGTTTAGATGAAGGATTAGACCATGGCGACATTATCTTTTTAGCACTGCCAACACCTGAAGATCAAGATGGCTCCGCAGATTTATCCTTTGTACTAAATGTAGCAAAGGAGATTGGCAAGAAAATCAAGTCTTACAAAATAATTGTTGACAAAAGCACGGTTCCAGTAGGAACAGCCGATAAAGTGGCTGCAGTTATTTCTAAAGAAACCAATGTGGATTTTGATGTCGTATCTAATCCTGAGTTTTTAAGAGAAGGCTTCGCGGTAGATGACTTTTTAAAACCCGAACGCATCGTTATTGGGTCTGAATCTCAAAGAGCTATCGACGTAATGAAAAAATTGTATAAGCCTTTTGTGCGTTCAGGAAATCCAATTATCGTGATGGATGAGCGCAGCGCAGAATTAACGAAGTATGCTGCCAATTCATTTTTGGCTACTAAAATTACCTTTATGAACGAGATTGCCAACTTTTGCGAAAAAGTAGGTGCCGATGTCGATAAAGTGCGTATAGGCATGGGAACAGACTCACGTATTGGAAAACGCTTTTTATTTCCAGGGATAGGCTATGGTGGATCTTGCTTCCCTAAAGATGTAAAAGCATTGCATAAATCAGGGAAGGATATTGGATATAATTTTGATATTTTAAATGCTGTAATTAAAGTTAATGATGTTCAGAAAACTATTTTAATTCCTCGAATAGAAGGCTATTTCAATAATAATATTAAGGGGAAAACCTTCGCCATTTGGGGTTTGGCGTTTAAACCTGAAACAGATGACATTAGAGAAGCACCTGCCTTATACATGATTGAAGAATTATTAAGTAAGGGAGCTAATATAAATGTTTTTGACCCTGAAGCTATGGCAAATGTGAAACGAAAATTTGGAAATACAATTACATATAACCAAAACATGTATGACACTATTAATGCTGCGGATGCGCTTATTATTTGTACAGAATGGAGTATATTTAGAACACCAGATTTTAAGAAGCTCAAAGATGGTTTAAAACAACCTGTAATTTTTGATGGAAGAAATCTATTTGATATTGAAGACATGCAAGGTGAAGGGTTTTATTATAGTTCAATAGGAAGAAATTTTTAAAATATAGACAATTTAGGAATTGGATTCCTAAATTGTCTATATTTGTGTTATGATATTACGTAATGCTCAAAAAACATTAGTAAGTTTATCCAACCAATTTAAGGCGGTT
>CALZKX010000219.1 GCA_945788155.1 uncultured Flavobacteriaceae bacterium | reverse complement strand
ATTGGTTTATTACTATGATAAAAGAAATTACTTCTAAAAAAGATTGGAATGCCATTTTAGATCAAGTAGATACTTATGATTTCTATCATACATTCGACTATCATCATATATCTAAAGAAGTAAACACAGAAACTCCAGTTTTGGTAACATACACTTGCAAAGATGTATTAATTGCGATACCTTTTTTATTACGTTCTATTGAAAAAACAACTTATTTCGACTTGACCTCTATTTATGGATATGCTGGTCCATTGTCCAAAAATGTATTGGTAAACTTTGATAATTCCAGCTTTATTAACGAGTTCCAAGCTTATTTTAAGTCGAGAAACATAGTATCTGTATTTTCAAGATTGCATCCATATTTTCAAGAACAAAAAACCATTCTAAATGACTTTGGTAACATTGTTAACCTTGGTAGAGTTGTAAATATCGATGTTACTTTAGCTCTAGAAGAATCACGTCGCATCTATCAAAGATCACTAAAAACCCAAGTAAATAAGTTACGTAGGCAATGCAATGTGTTTAAGGCAAAGACTAAAGAAGATGTATTGGAGTTTGTCGATATTTACCTTGAAAGCATGAAGCGGCTCAATGCTAGTAGCAACTATTTTTTTGAGCCCGAATATTTTTTGAGTTTTTTTGAGCAAACCGATTTCAAAACAGAGATTTTTTTGGTCAAAGAACTTGAAAATCAAAAAATCATAGCTGGCTCTATGTTTGTAAAAACCAATGGTATTGTACAGTTCCATTTATCTGGTACAAGAACAAATTATTTGCATTTTAGATCCTCAAAGCTTATTCTAGATGAAATGCGAGTTAACGCAACCAACCAAGGCTTTAAATATTATAACTTAGGTGGAGGATTAGGTGGTAAGGAAGATTCATTATTTAAGTTTAAATCTTCGTTTTCAAAAGATTTTAGAGATTTTCATATTTGGAAGTATATAGTAAATAAAAATGTTTATGATGAGCTGTGTGAAAAAAACAGCTCATTAAATAAAGACGATTATTTTCCGTCATATAGAGCAAAATAGACGTGTAAGCAATAGCATATTTTTTATTGTTGCTAGATTATCAATACGTATTGGGTTGTATTCTAACCAAAACCAACAATAAAACATAAAAAGGATTAATTAAGGAACTGCAATTAAAAAAACAATAACCACTTTAGTTGTTAAACACCTCATTGGTTTATCAAGATAAATTGAACTTTTGTCTGTTTATTTTGTCTTCCAATTAAATTAAATAGATATTTACCTTGTTATTTTTTTTAATATGAATCCAAAAATATGGCTCTCATCACCACACATGAATGGTAACGAGCAAAAGTTTATTAACGAAGCGTTTAACTCTAATTGGATAGCTCCATTAGGGCCAAATGTTAGCGGCTTTGAAGAGGATATCTCTCAATATTTAAACGAAGGTACTTATGTAGCAGCACTAAGCTCTGGAACAGCAGCTATACATTTAGCATTGATTATTCTTAACGTTTCAAAGGATGATATTGTATTATGCCAAAGTAAAACGTTTTCAGCATCTGCAAATCCTATAGTATATCAAGGCGCAAAGCCTGTTTTTATAGACAGTGAAAAAGAAACTTGGAACTTATGTCCTATTCAATTAGAAATCGCCATTAAGGATTGCATTGCAAAAGGCAATAAGCCTAAGGCAATTATTGCAGTTCACCTGTATGGTATGCCTTATAAAGTTGATGAAATACATACAATTGCCAGTACTTACAATATCCCAATAATAGAAGATAGTGCCGAAGCTTTTGGAAGCAGTTATAAAAATAAAAAATGTGGCACTTTTGGAGATATATCAATTCTATCATTTAACGGAAATAAAATAATTACCACTTCTGGTGGAGGTGCATTGGTTACCAGCAAGAAGGAAATAAAAGATAAAGCAGTATTTTTGGCTACTCAGGCCAGAGATAAATCAGTAGCGTATTTGCATTCCCAAATTGGTTATAATTACAGAATGTCTAATGTTCTTGCTGGTATAGGACGTGGGCAAATGACTGTATTGGATAAACATGTAAAACTTAGAAGAAAGAACTATCAGTTTTATAAAGAAGCTTTGGGGAATTTAGATTCTGTAGAACTGCTCAATGAGCCACAGGATCATTTTTCCAATAGGTGGCTATCATGTATGTTGCTCGATAGCAATAAATCTAGAGAAGCATTAAGATTGGAATTCGATAAAGAAAATATTGAAACCAGACCTTTGTGGAAACCTATGCACCAACAACCCATTTTTAGCAATTGCAAAAAGTATATTAATGGTGTATCTGACAATCTTTTCGAAAGAGGTTTATGTTTACCAAGTGGTTCAAATTTAACCAATGGTGAACTAGATAGGATTTATAGTGTTTTAAAATCGTTTTTTGCTTTTAGTTAAAGCATTCGTTAAACCAAAAATTTGTTTATTTATTATTAATCAATCTTTTAAATTTCACACCCAAGCTTGGTTAAATTTTTCAAATCGGCAAAATTTGTTATTTATCGTTTTTATTTGATGAATACCCAATAAACAATGATATTTACTTAAATAAAATTACTAGCTGATTTAATATCAGAACATTTATCTGTTTTTTTAACAAATCATAGAACATTTATCTGCTTTAATTTATTTTCACCCCATATTGATAAAGTTTAAACTTTATTAAAAATGAATTTGATTGCATAGCATGAGTATCATATCGATTAAAAATCTGGAATTTATAGTCGAAAATATTTAGTTAATGTAAAAATGCCTATTTTGAATTATGTTTAAGAATAGTTTATATAATATTTCGCAAAAATATGCATCAAAATGGCTTGTACTTGCTTTTGATGTGTGTATTGTACTATTCACATTTTTCATTGCTTATTTAATTCGTTACAATTTTAAATTAGATTTCGACTTTAGTAAATTTCTACGAGAAATCCCATTTGTTGCAATAAATGCTATTATAAGTTTTCTTATTGTTGGCACCCATAAAGGAGTTGTTCGATTCATTGGAATCAAGGATGTAATAAACATTATCATAGGCGTTAATATTCTTGCCACTTTTTTATTAATCGAAACATTTTTAACTAGACAGTTTAATTTTTTTATCTCTTGTGATATTCCTGGGTCAATTATCTATATACACCTGCTTCTTAATATATTATTTTTAATATCAATCAAGTATTTTATTAAAGCAAGTTATAAAGCAATTATATCGGGTTTAAAACCTAATGTAAATGTGCTAATTTATGGTGCTGGAAATTCTGGGAACTTAACCTATGATGCCATTATTAATGATACTAAAAGTAACTTTGAAGTCATTGGTTTTATAGATGATGATGAGAGAAAAATTGGTAAAAAAATTAACCTTCTTAAAGTATATAGCTCACAGGAGATAGATGACGATTTCATTAAAGAGCATGATATAAATGAGGTTATTATCTCTATACAAAGTATAAGTTATCACCGATTATTGGAAATTTCCAGTGTTTTTCTTGAAAAATCTATTAAAGTTAAAATAGTGCCTCCTGTCCAGCAATGGATTGATGGTGATTTACAAGCTTCACAAATTAAAGATGTAAAAATTGAAGATTTGCTTGGGCGAGAACCTATTAGTTTTGAAAACCCTCTTCTAGTTGAAGAATATAATAACAAGGTAATCCTTATATCTGGAGCCGCTGGTTCTATTGGAAGTGAAATAGCAAGAAACTTATGCAACTTCAATTTTAAAAAATTAATTTTAGTCGATATTGCCGAATCTGCATTATACAATATTCAACAGGAATTTGTCCAAAAAGAAATTACAAACTACGTTGCTATAGTTACAGATGTAAGATGCCCAATTAGAATGGACAGGGTTTTAACAGAGCATAGGCCAGAAATCATTTTCCATGCTGCTGCATATAAACATGTGCCTTTAATGGAAAATAACCCTCAAGAGGCTGTTAGCATAAATGTTGGCGGAACTATAAATATCTCTAACTTAGCGGTAAAACACGGTGTAGAAAAATTTGTAATGATATCTACCGATAAAGCTGTAAACCCAACCAATGTCATGGGTGCCACAAAGCGTATCGCAGAATTGTATATAAGCTGCCTAAAAGGTAAAGGCAAAACTAAATTTATTACTACACGATTTGGCAATGTACTTGGGTCTAATGGCTCGGTAATCCCTTTGTTTAAGAAGCAAATAGAAAACGGAGGCCCTTTAACGGTCACACACCGAGATATAACTCGGTTTTTTATGACAATACCTGAAGCCTGTTCGTTAGTATTAGAAGCAGCAGCAATGGGTAATGGAGGAGAAATTTTTGTGTTTGACATGGGAAAATCAGTTAAAATATTTGATTTAGCTATAAATATGATTAAGCTATCTGGTTTAAAATATCCAGAAGATATCAACATTAAAATTGTTGGATTAAGACCAGGAGAAAAAATTTATGAAGAACTTTTGGCAGATGGCGAAAACACCAAACAAACATATCATGAAAAAATCATGATAGCAAAAAGCAAAAGAATAGACAACAAAGATATTCTAGAAAAAATAATAGAATTAAATAACAGTAATCTAAGCTGCCAAAGCCTTGAAATTGTTTCAAAATTAAAAGATATTGTGCCAGAGTACATATCAAACAATTCAAAGTTCGAAGTCTTAGATAAGACCAAAAATTAATACATTATGAATT
>CALZKX010000218.1 GCA_945788155.1 uncultured Flavobacteriaceae bacterium | reverse complement strand
TTTACCTTTTTGTCCCACTCGGCACCTCCAGTTAAAGCCAACCAAAATGGATATCCAGGAATTAAGCCTTCTCCAAAAACTATGAGCTCGCAATTTTTTTTTGAAGCTTCTAAAATGGACTGTTCAACTTTTTGAAGTGTTGCAGTTTTATCTAACCAAATTGGTGAGATTTGGGCCATGGCTATTTTTAAAGTATTCTCCATTATAAAATTCGGTTTAAAACAACATTAACATTTATTAATACAATACTAAAGACTCCTGCAACAATTATAAATTTTAAAATATTATGCAATAACAAATAGTGGGATTTGTTATTGGATTTCCAGACTAAAATTAGAAAAATTAAAAGCAACACAGTGCTTAAATAAAAGAAATAGGTCATTCGGCCAACTTGGAAATCGTAAATCAAAAAATAAGTTGGAATAAGTGTAAGGATTGCAAAAATGGTAAGCATCACTTTTGAGGTTTGCTCTCCATAAACAATAGGTATGGTTTTATAACCTAGTGCTAAATCGCCTTTAATATTTTCGAGGTCTTTTGTAAATTCTCTCATAGACAGTATTAAGAACAAAAACAGAGCATGCACAAATATGATTGTTTCAAAATTTTTGTAATAAATAAATACTGCAAAAAATGGTGCAATAGTGAGTATTGCTGATATTATGTTACCAATAATTGGCATTTTTTTCAACTTATGCGAATAAAACCAAATACCAAAAATGTACAGAGAAAAGAAAATAACAGCTCTAAAAGACACATAACTTGCAAAAATGACAGCAACAAAATTAAGTACAAAATAAAAGACCAACTTGGTATTTTGACTCACCAATCTATCCAACATCGATTTTTGTGGACGATTGATTAAATCTTTCTCGGAATCATAAAAATTATTGATAATATAACCACTTGCAATGGTTGTGGCTGATGCCAAGACAATCATTAGTAAATTTAAATCGAATACAACAGATTTTACAGGTTTATCGTGTGCAAGTATATAAATTGCCGACAAGTATTGCGCAATAACAACAATAAGTACATTGTAACCTCTAACCACAGAAAACATGCTAAAGAACTTTAACAATACATGTTTTTGTTTTCGAGATAACATAGTAAATTTATAAGAGATTCTTCGACTGCGCTCAGAATGACATTCAATTAAAAGTTATATACCACTTCTAATTTATAACCAGATAGTGATTTTTGTGCTTTATTGAAATCTTCAGTGAATCCTAAAATATAACCTCCACCACCTGAACCACAAAGTTTTAAGTAATAGTCGTTGGTTTCGATGCCTTTTTTCCATAACTCATGAAATTGTTTTGGAATCATGGGCTTAAAATGATTTAAAACTACTTTAGATAATTGCTTGGTATTACTAAATAACGATTTAATATCGCCTTTTAAGAAATCGTCCACACAAGCATCTGTATGTTTAATGAATTGGTCTTTAAGCATTTTCCGGAACCCTTCTTGCTTCATGTTTTCCATAAAAATACCAACCATAGGCGCTGTTTCGCCAATAATACCACTATCCAACAAAAACACAGCACCTTTACCTTTGCTTTGTTGTGAAGGAATTCCTGTAGCTTCAATATTGTCTTTAGAGTTGATAAGAATTGGAATGCTTAAATAGCTATTTAAAGGATCCAAGCCAGACGATTTTCCATGAAAAAACGATTCCATTTCTGAAAAGATAGCCTTAAGTTTCAGCAATTTTTCTCTTGTTAGGTTCTCTAAAACTGTAATCTTATTTTGAGCATACTTATCGTAAAATGCTGCGACAATCGCTCCACTACTACCAACACCATAACCTTGAGGAATTGAAGAATCAAAATACATTCCGGCTGCAATATCTTGCTTTATTTTTTCTAAATCGAAAAGAACTACTTCTTTGTCTATGGTCTCTAAATAATGGGTAAACTTTTTTAGATTTTTATTAGACTTAATAGCTTCTTCCGAAGGGTTTTTATCTCTCTTTAAAGCTCCTTTAAAGAAATTATAAGGAATGGAAAGACCTTTTGAGTCTTTAATAATACCATACTCACCAAAGAGTAATATTTTTGAATAAAAAAGTGGTCCTTTCATCTTTGAATGAAAAATTTATAATTATAGTTTTGATGATTTTACAATACTCACCAATAGTTTTAACATTTCTGTCGATTTTGGTTTAAATTCATTAAACGTTTTATCATCAATAAAATCTGTATGATGTAATAAATCTAACCAATAATCTGTTTCGTTTGCTTCTTTAAGGCTTATTGACATTTTTGCTAGTAAAATCTGGTTTACTTTGTGCAAACTCTGCTTCTCTAATATTCACTCCAATCGATGTTCCAGATTTTAAAAGTTGTCTTGACATTACAAACTCTTTTTTGTTGTAAGCCAAATCCTTATATAAATTTACAACATCCACTGGAAAATTGAAACTTTTGTTTTTTATAATATTTTCTTTCATAATAAATAATCTTGGTTTACTGTAAGGCAGTCATTTTTAATTATTCATTATTAACTATTCATTGTTAATTGTCGAGCTCCAAAGCCAATTCTGTCACAAATATAATGACCATTTTGGCAATGTGCAACTAATTCATTTTGAATGAATTTAATCACTTGTTCTGCTTCCCGCTTAGGATACAACACATGTACGTTTGCTCCAGCATCTAATGTGAAACATACATTATGGTTTGTTTCTTTTCTAAAAGTCCAAATCTTATTAATTATTTCAAGTGTATTAGGCTTCATTAAAATAAAATATGGCATACTTGCCATCATCATTGCATGAAGTGTTAATGCTTCGCTTTCAATAATCTCAATAAACGATTTTAAATTTCCTTCTTTAAAAACAGGAATCAACTTTGATAGATTGTTATGTGCTTGTGCAAAGCGCTGTTCAGCAAAAGGATGGTTGTGCATTAAGTTATGACCAACTGTACTGCTTACTTGTTTTTCACCTTTGTCAACCAACAAAATAGTATCGTGATAGTTTTTAAAATTCTCGTGAACATGAAAAGGATATTTTACTCCAAATAAATTGGAACTTCCTTCAATTTCTTTATGCTTTCCCCAAACTATCAAATCGCCTTGAATACTTCTACAAGCACTTCCAGAGCCCAATCGTGCTAAAAAAGAGGCTTTTTGTTTGAAATAGTCTTTATTTTGAAACGTCTCGACTGCGCTCGACGAGACATCTGATTCAATTAACAATTTTTCAACACTCATTAAACATAATGCTAAGGCACTCATTCCAGAAGCTGATGAAGCAATACCTGAGCTGTGTGGAAACGTGTTTTTGGTTTCGATAACAAAATGATACTCTTTTATAAAAGGCACATATTTTTCAATACGTTTAAAAAAGTTTTCAATTTTTGGTTTAAAATCGTCCTTTTTTTCTCCATCTAAATAAATATCAAATGAAAACCCAGATGTCACCTTGAGCACTTCGACTGCGCTCAGCACAGGCTCTGTCGAAAGGTCTCTTTTTTTAAATTTCAATTCTGTTGTTGTTTTACAAGCGTCAAGTGTAAAACTAATAGAAGGGTTTGCAGGAATTTGATTATCCTTTTTTCCCCAATATTTAACTAAAGCTATATTACTTGGTGATTGCCAAGTAAAACTTCCGTTTTCTATACTTAATCTGTAATTATTTTTAGGAATAAAATCTAGTTCAGTCATGAATTACTATTCTAAAGACAAAGATAACAACTTTACCATTGTGTTGTAGTTTCTTGCTGTTGCAAATGTTTCTAGTTTTCTTTCAAAAAAATTGACATTAAATTTAGACTTACCAAACCCTTTAGCACTATAGTAATAAATACAATTTTTAATGATTTTATACGCTTCGCCATCATACACTTTTTCTGATGCTTCTTTTACTGAATCGTTATCAGGTATATCGTGAAGCATCATAAAATAACTTGCTTTCTTTTTGTCTTCGGAAAATGGGCAATCACTAAAAATACGTTTTAAATCTTCTCTTGTTTTAACTAAAACAGATACTTCAAACCCAAAATGATTAAAAATAGCATCCTTGATTTGTTTTTCAATTTTTTGAATATTTTTTTCAGTGGAACACAAAATCACGTTCCCACTTTGAATATAGGTTTTTACATCTTTAAAACCCGATTTAGTAAGCAACTCACGCAATTCTGCCATGGGTACTTTTTTGTGGCCACCAACATTTATGCCTTTTAATAATGCTATGTATAACATTTAGTAAACTTTTATAGGACGTGTTGAGTTACGCTCTACAATATCGGTTTTTATAACCTTAGTTTTAAATTCTGTTTCTTCATCAGGATTTTCAAGGCGTTCGATTAACATTTTGGTTGCCGCAGTGCCCATAATTTCTCCATGTTGACTTACAGTAGTTAGTTTTGGATTTGAATGTCGTGCTAAAATGCCGTTTGTAAACCCAATAGCCGAAAAATCATCTGGGATTGTTTTTCCTTTTTTGTGTGCAATTTTCATTGCTGCTAATGCTACACCTTCGTTGGTAGCAACAATGCCATCGATAGTATTGTCGTTAAATAATGGTAATAACATATTTTCGTAGCCACTATAGTGGTTTTCTTGAATGTTTACAATTTGGTTGTTATTTATAGTTCTGTTCAAATTATTTATGCCATCGTAATATCCTTTTAGCAAATCTTGGCTTACTTTTAAATGTGAAATAGCAGAAGCAAATGCTATATTTTTACAACCGCTGTTTGCTAATCTTTCAACTGCTAATTTTCCTGCTTCACGATTATTTGTAATAACTTTATCACAGTTTACACCATTAGCTACTCTATCTAACATTACAATAGGTAAATTAAATGCTAAAGCACTATTAAAATGAGAAAAATCTTTGTTTAATTCTGTTTCTTCAGCTATTGATATTATAAAACCATCAACGCTTCCATTAGATAGCATTTCAATAATTTCTTTTTCTTTATTGTGTGAGTCATTAGTAATACAAATAACTACTTTGTATGCATTTTCAATGGCTGTTTTCTCTATGCCTTTTAAAACTTGGGCCAAAAAATAGTTTAACATATCTGGCACTAAAATACCTATGGTTTTTGTTCGTTTATTTTTTAGACTTAAAGCGTTGAGATTTGGTCTGTAATTAACTTCCTTAGCGTATTCTTTAATTTTTTTCCTAGTTGCCTCGCTAATTTCCTCACTATCGCTTAATGCTTTAGAGACCGTTGAAATAGATACATTAAACTGTTTTGCTATATCTTTTAGTGTTGTTTTTTTCACGTATTCCTATTTTATTTTGATATTGACCTAGCTGCAATGTAAGCTCCTGTCCAAGCATTTTGAAAGTTAAATCCTCCAGTAACAGCATCAACATTAATAACCTCACCTGCAAAATACAAATTGTTATGTAATTTACTTTCAAAGGTTTTAAAATTGATTTCTTTTAAATTTACTCCACCAGCTGTCACGAACTCTTCTTTAAAAGTGCTTTTTCCATCCACCTTAAAAACTGCTTGTGTGAGTTGTGAAGCCAAATTTTCCAATTGCGATTTATTCATATCTGCCCAGCATGTATATTTATTCATATTTGAAGCTAATACCAATTTGTGCCATAACCGTTTTGGCAAATCAAACTGTTTGGATTTATATACTGTTTTCTTAGTCAACTCATGCTTTAATTGTTTCAAATCATCTAAGCAATCATCAAATGATTGTCTGATAAAGTTAACTTCTATTTTAAATTGATAATTATGCATTGATAGTTCTAAAGCACCGAAAGCTGACAATTTTAAAATAGCTGGAGCACTTAAACCAACGTGAGTGACTAATAAAGGTCCTTCACTCCACAAATCTGTTCCAATAACTTTGATTTCAACATTTTGAGCCACAACTCCTGGAATGTCTTTAATGCGTTGGTCTTTTATATCAAATGTAAACAATGATGGAACAGGTTGAGAGATCGTATGGCCTAAACCTTCCAGCAATTTCCAGATTTTTGTATTGCTACCTGTTGTTATTAATAATTTTTCAGAACAGAAATTACCTTGAGATGTCTCTAATTCCCAATAGTTTTCTTCTTTTTGTATTGACTTTACAGAATGATTATATAGGACTTTAATTTTATACTTTTTAGCTTCATTTAAAAAACAATCGATAATAGTCCTTGAAGAATTCGTGATTGGGAACATTCTGCCATCATCTTCAATCTTTAATTCTACGTCACGTTTTGCAAACCACTCAATCGTATCTCCTGTCATAAATTGATGAAATGGACCTAATAATTCTTTTTCACCACGAGGATAATTCAATACTAATTCTGATGGAATAAATTCAGCATGTGTAACATTGCATCGACCACCACCAGAAATTCTTACTTTCTGCAAACCTTCTTTACCACGCTCTAAAATACATACTTTTAAATCTGGGTTAAACTCAGCAATATTGATGGCTGCGAAAAAACCTGCAGCACCTCCTCCAATTATTATAACATCGTAATTAATCATTTATAATTTTATCTGTGTAAATTTAGCATTATTTAATTCAATTAAAGTGAGGAAACTAATAGCACTTATTTATATTTCATTTCTAAGTTGTGATACAGGTAATTTAACTGTTATTGCAGATTTACCAAGGGCGTTAAATGAAGCTTCTGGATTAGAAAAAATTGCTTATTCTGAGTTTTTGTGGATGATAAATGATAGTGGGAATAAGCCTGTTCTATATGGCTTAGATAATTTGGGTACAATTAAAAGACAGATAAAAATTAATGCTAAAAATAGAGACTGGGAAGATTTAGCATCAGATAAAAATGGTAACATTTACATTGGCGATTTTGGAAACAATTCTAACAAACGAAAAAACCTTACCATTCTTAAAGTTTTAAACGACTCTCTTAAATCGCATAAAAAAATTGATGTTGAAAAAATTTCTTTTTATTATCCTGAACAAACAGCATTTCCTCCAAAAAACAAAGACATGCATTTTGATTGTGAATCGTTTATTTTCTATAACGATAGTTTATTCTTATTCACTAAAAGTAGAAGCAAAAAAGATTTTGGAAGAACCAACTTATATAAAATCCCAGCAAAAAAAGGGCGGCATAAAGCTGAGTATGTTTCTACTTTTAATACTTGTAGCGACCTTGGTTGTTGGGTAACTTCGGCAGATATTAATGATGAAAAAAACCAAATAGTTTTACTTACGGAACGTAGTGTCTATATATTTTCAAATTTTAAAGGGAACGATTTCCTAAATGGAGATGTTAAACACATAGATTTTAAGCACAGGTCTCAAAAAGAAAGTGTGCTTTTTAAAAATGACAGCACGCTTTTAATTACTGATGAATACTTAGGTGTGAATGGTGGAAACATATACCAATTGGATATTTATTAGAACCCAAAGCCTATTTTAAAGCCCAATCGCAAACCATCATTACCAGAAAAAACTGAGAGGTTACCAACAATCATACCTGCACCATTAAAAAACAGACCTCCTCCCAAAGAACTGTTCCATTTATCGGAATCTTCACCATCTACCCAAACACGTCCATAGTCAAAACCTCCATAAATCCCTATATTAAATGGAAGCAGACTTGTTTTTACTTTTCTAAGGTTTAAACGTAGATCTGTACTTTGTACAAACGAGCTCTTGCCTGTAAAGCGTTCGTTTCTATAACTTCTTAATCCGTTATTGGCTCCTAAACTGGCTGCTTGGTAAAATTCAAAATCATCACCAATATTTATTTGACCTGCCAATTTTGTTGCCACAACAAGTTGCTCATTGGGAGTTAGCCTATAATTAAAAGCAATAGATGGAATTAAATACCCAAAACCATTTGAGTCATCAATATTAAATTTGTAACCTACTTGTACATTTGTCTCCATTCCTAAGGTTGGGAATGCGTTATTATCTTTGTTTTCAAATCCATAGGTCAATTCTGTACCAACAAAATTATTGTAAACATCAACATTATCACCAATAATTGTATTGATGAACCGTCCTTTGGTTTCTTCAACTTCAATAGATTCATAGGATAGTCCTAATTTAACTTTTGAGCCTAAATCACCATGCCATTGTAAGGCAGGTGCAATTTTTAAGGTTCTTAATTTCACACGGTTGTAATCCAAATCGAATACATCTTCAAATTCAACATTAGGGTTAATAGTTTCATTGCCAAATCCAAAAAAGTTTATTGCATAATTAGGACTTGTAAATTTTGCGTTTATAATTAAATTAGCACTTCCTATTATATTTGCAAATTCCCCTGAGTAAGCTATATCAAAACCTTTGGTAGCAAAATAATATGAGGCAGATATTATGTGTTGCGATGTAAAAGGGTTTCTTTCGAAACCATAAGCCGTAAAGGTATTAGTAAAGCCTATTTTAAAACCATCATCTGGATTTGATCCAATTGAAGGTACTAATTGATTGGAATTATATGCTGGCTTTTTATAATTGTAAACATTGGTTTCATAATCATTAGTTAGCTTTTTACTTCCTTTTTTGGTTACAAATTTGCTGTCTTTAGATTTGTAATCATAAATCTTTATTTTATTACCATTTTCTACATTATAAGTGTCTTTATTTTGCCCTCCAACAAGCCTAATTTTAATCAAGTTTTCACCTTTACCTGATACTTTAAAAACATCTTCATCATCTAAGCCATAAATCCAAATTTCTTTAGTATCTATATGTGAATATGTGCGTTCATGAAATATTTCTCCTTTTTTTTCTTGCTGAATTCTATAGCCAGTTATTTTAGTTAATTTTTTGTTCCTCTCTATTTCAAACCAGTCATCTTTATCCGTTCCTTTTATAATTGCGTACTTGTTGACTTGATTGTAATAAGTGTTTGATATGTTTTGAAGATTGGTTCTTCGTCCTATTAATTTACGCTTAATTTCTTTTATTGTTTCATCGTGAACTTCTTTTGGGAAATAAGCAAAAGCATTATCTATAACCTCGTTGGTTAGGTTTTCCATAATATGTAGTACTTGTTTATTCCAATCGGTTCTTGTGGATTGATTTATTAAAGCGACATCCAAAGGATATGGCTCTAAATTAAACCACTTTGGGCTTTTTAATTCTTCATCGTAAGACTGCATTAATCTTAGTGCAGGAACTACTCTGGTTGCAAAACCCAGCAAAGCACCATCTGCCATTATGGAAAACGCCTGATCTCGATCTCTAGGCATTGGTCTATAAATTACTTTATCACCTTCTTTAAATTTTGCCCAACGCCATTGATCTTCGTGTCTATCCCAATCGCCAATGAGCATATCAAATAAACGCGCTCTTATATAGGCAGCTTCATCAACAAGGTTATCTTCATCTTCCCTCAATTTCCGGAGCATATCATGTGTACTTATAAGTTCGTTGGAAAACCCAAAACTCTCCTTATCTCCATGTCCATCAGCGGCACGTTCTTCGATCATATATAATTCATCTCCAAATTCGTTGTTATAAGTACCCAAAGCAACTTGCTTAGGCACATAATATAATTTGGGGTTTGTATGCATCACGCCAACGGCTTTTGACAGTGTGGTTATTGTAAAAGGCGCATAAGGATGTGATCCAGTAAATATGTCAAGTAACACATTTTCGGCTGTTGTATCATCAAATTGCCCTTTTATATAAGTGTCCTTAAACGCCACCGCTTGTAGATATTGTAAGGCGTTTTTACGTAACGCCCTCATTACATACTCTCTTGCTTTGCTATCTTCTAGGCGTAACGATTTAGATTGGTGTCCTCCACCTTTTCGTGTTGGCTTTATGCCTCCAAATAATGTGTCTAAATTAACTGTTGGTACTGTTACATTTTTACTGAAATATTCTCTATAACGTTTTCCCCAAAACTTCTTAAATGCTTTGGTTTTGGTTGTTTCCTCAGTAGTATAAATAGACGCTGTTTTTTCGGCAGGTATATTGGAAGAGTATATGGTTTGGTTTTCTATTTGATTTGGTTTTAAAACTTGAGTTTCAAAAACAACTTTATTGGTTGTAGCTTGAAAAAAACGCACATAAGACGAGCCATCTTTAAACACATCCAGTTGAGCATAACCTTGTGTTGCAAATGAAAATTTTCCCGAGCCTGTATTTCTTGTAGGATTTGTTTTAGATCCTGAACCACTAATAATTTGAGGAAGATTATCTTGAACCAGATATTGTAAATTATGGTCATGCCCAGAAACAAAAACCACTTTGTCATTTTCCTGCGAAAGCGTAGCTAAACGATTTTTAAACTCTCTATATTTCTTGTTTTGATCATCAACTGTCACTACGCCTCCAGTTTTTCTAATAAGGTTTTTTAAAGTCCCCAAAACTGGCAATGGCAACATATGGCTCTTAAAGGAGTATTGACCACCATGAGAACCATTTGTAAACAAGGGATGGTGTAAAGCCACTATGGTGGTTTTACCTCTTGCTTTTTTTATTAAGCTTTCGTATTCATCAAAAAAAAGTGCTCTGGTCTTTATTTCGCAGTCATCATTAATGGTTGGGTGTTTATCCCAATTGGTTAAATACCACTGTGAATCTATAACTATCAATACCACATTATCGCTAACATCAATTTTTTCAATTGGGCAACCGTTTTCTGGCAAAAAAGTGTTTTTCCCAAGTTTATCTTCAATATAATTTTCTTGACGTTTTAATCCTTTTAAACCATCACTATACCAATCATGATTGCCTGGAATAAAAATTGTGTTTCCTGAAAAATTTTTGACTGCTTCTGTTTGAACGTTTAGTTGGTGCTCTGCAAAATCACGTTGCTCATGCTTATTGCTTGGCATTCCGGAAGGATAAATATTATCACCCAAAAACAAGGCTGTGCTATTTTTTGCTGCTTTACCAAGTTTCAGTTTAAATTCTTTTAATGCTTTGGTTTTAGTGCCAATAGGAGAATTTCCGCCATCTCCTATTAAATAAAATGAATGCTCAATTTCTTTTTCCTTAGGAAAATCCTGTGAATTAGCATCACCTTTATACTGTGGCTTGTATGTTGCACAAGCATTAAATGCAAAAAAAACCACTATTAGGGTACTAATTTTTAAAACTTTATTCATTGTATAATTGTTTCCAAGTAGTTAAAGATAGTCATTGAATATTATTTTAACTTATTTGCATGAAGCTTGCGAAGCTTTGCCAGTTTTGGTGTTATTACAAAGCTACAATAACCTTGCGACTTATTGTTTTTATAGTAATCTTGATGTTCTTTTTCGGCTTCATAAAAAACATCTAGCGGACTAATTTCGGTTACAATCGGGTTTTCATAATAAGATGTAATTTCTTTTGAAACGATTTCTGAAATTTCTTTTTGTTCATCGTTATGATAGTAAATTACAGAGCGATATTGTGTGCCTCTATCTGCTCCTTGACGATTCAATGTTGTTGGATCATGAGTCGTCATAAAAATCACTAGGATATCTTCATAAGAAATCACATTCGCATCAAAAGTTACTTGAACTACTTCGGCATGTCCAGTTAATCCTGAGCAAATCTCTCTATAGGTTGGATGCCCTGGAACATTACCACCAGAGTATCCTGGCACTACTTTTTCTACACCTTTTACTTCTTGAAATACTGCTTCTGTGCACCAAAAGCATCCTCCTCCGAAGGTAGCTAATTGCAAGTTTTTAATTATCATTTACAGCCTCCTTATCCAAAATCATAGATTCAGAATTAACACAATAACGCAAGCCACTAGGTTCAGGTCCATCTGGAAACACATGACCTAAATGCGCATCACAGGTATTACACATTACCTCAACGCGAACCATACCATAAGAAGTATCTCTATGGTACTTAATAGCATTTTCCTTAATTGGTTGCGTAAAACTTGGCCAACCTGTACCTGAGCTAAACTTAATTGTAGAGTCGAACAAAGGTGCATTGCAACACACGCAATTGTACTTGCCTTGTTCGTAAATACTACAAAGTTCACCACTGTGCGGACTTTCAGTCCCTTTTTGTCTTGTAATTCGAAATTGCTCTGGAGTTAATTGAGCTCGCCATTCGGCTTCAGTTTTTTCAACTCGTTTGTCTGGAGTTGGATTTCCGTTTACGGAAAAGTTGATGACTTCTTTCCAAGTTAGCATAGTGTTGGTTTCTTTCTTCTGTTAATTAATAAATATGCTTTTTCAATTTAAATATAGTCGAAAAATAGCTCAAATACTTACAAATGTGTTTATGATTACAAAAACGAAAGTAATTGTAAAATTTACGACAAACATTTATGTTAAATAAAGTTTAGTACATTTACTGAAAATCATCTTTCTGTATGGAAAATTTAATTTCTGAAACCGAAAAATTTGCTATTGAATTGTTAAATAATAAGCTCGATAATACATTTGTTTATCACAATTTAGCACACACACAACGTGTTGTTGAAAAGGCTAATGAACTTGCTGAGCTTGCTCAAATTAACGAACTCGAAAAAAAATATCTTTTACTCACTGCTTGGTTACATGATGTAGGTTATACTGTAACAATTGACAACCATGAAAATGAAAGTGTAAAAATTGCTACAGCTTTTTTAGCTGAACAAGGTTGCAAAAAAGAAGCTATTGACATTGTTTGTAGTTTAATTTTGGCAACTAAAATAAGCCATGAGCCTACTAATAAATTGGATAAAATTATCAGGGATGCCGATTGTGCTCATATAGGAAGTAAAAATTATATTGATATTTCTGAACTACTTAGAAAAGAATGGGAATTAACATGTGGTAAAACGCTTACAGAGGCTGAGTGGCTTACTGAAAACATAAATTTTTTATCGACAAAACATAGGTTTTACACTAATGAAGCTTCTTCAATTTGGGACAAGGGAAAAGGGAAAAACTTGTCACAACTTTTAAAAATGCAAAAAAAACTATTATTAGAAAGTTCAAAATTAAAGCATAAAAAAGAAGAATTAAAATTCAAAAAACATAAAGTTGAATTACCAGAACGCGGCATAGAAACTATGTTTAGGGTTGCGCTTAGAAATCATATTACACTTAGTGATATAGCTGATACAAAAGCCAATATATTATTATCTGTAAATGCCATTATCATATCATTAGTTTTATCAAATTTGGTATCAAAGCTAGACAACCCAACAAACGATTATTTAATTTGGCCTACTGTAATTTTTACTTTATTTACAGTAGCTTCAATTGTTTTATCGGTGTTAGCCACACGACCAAATGTTACCAAAGGGAAGTTCAGCAAACAAGATGTTGCCAATAAAAAAGTTAATTTATTGTTTTTTGGAAATTTTCATAAAATGAAACTTGACGAATTTGAGTGGGCAATGGGAGAAATGATGCAAGACAGAGATTATCTTTATGGTTCCCTTACTAAAGATTTGTATTTTCTTGGTTTGGTATTAAATAGAAAGTACAACTTGCTAAGGTTAACTTATACTGTTTTTATGATTGGTATAGTGATAAGTGTTATTTCTTTTGCCGTAGCATTTCACTTTTTTGGAATAAGTACTATAAATTGAAAGGGGAAATTAAACCTTAATTTCTTTCATTAAATCTTCATAGGTGTAAAACGCTTTATCGTCATCATTTTTATGATATAGAACACTTACCCTGATTGCTTTTAATCCAGTTACTGCTTGTAAGTCTTGTAACTCAACTATTTCCACATCTGTATCTAAATACTTTTTAGATTGTAAGAACTTGATATATCTTAAATACTCTATTTCATCTTGTTTTTGGGAATACACAATGCTTATTTTACCTTTTTGGGTAACACGCTCTTTGGTGCCTTTTATGTATGCTTTATCTACACGTTTTTTTACAATTTCGTAACGTGCATTGTAAGTGCCATCAACATCAAATTGTTTTTCGTCCATTCTAAAACTTATGGATAATGGCTGATTAAACACTAAAATCATTGAAGCCACGTCTAATGACACAGGGAATTCAGATTTCATTAGATAATAAGAATTTTCCATTTCGCACATGACTTGCAATTGCCACAATCTTAAATTGTATAAGTAAATAGGGTTAAAGCTATCGTCTTTAGTTATAGACTCTCCTATGTACATATTATGCTCAACACCATCGGTTTTAAAGCGCTCAAAATAATGAGGGTACATTGCTTGTGCTTCAATTTGCTTTTTGTCTAAAAGTGCTGCCATTTCTTTGTTAATGTAAGCAATAGTATCGTCGTATTCTTTTCTATGTTTGTACAAAACATCCACTTTTTCATCTATGCTATTATAATAACTGTCAATTTCTGGTTTTAAAATATTTGCATTGTATAAATGCTGAAGAACATCGTGAATATCCTGCTTAAAAAAAGAGGATATTTGCTGTTCGCTATCAACTTGAAAATTATTATATAAACCAGCCAAATAGCCTTTTACTTGGTACATATATTGCTCGTATATTGGCAATGCTTCAATTTTATGAGCGTTTTCGAGTATTGAATTAATAGATTTTAATTGTATTTTTAAATCCTGTTGGGTTGCCCAATTTCTTGCTTCGGAAGAGCCTTTAATATCTATTTGCCCATATAATGGATAAATATTTTCGAAAGCTATTTTATTAAATGTTGGTTCGTTACCACTAAATTGGTCTTTAATAAAGTTTTTAGCTTCTTTTACAAATCGCCAATGCACACTTGGGTGAATAGATGTGCATTCTTTTTGTATTATAGCTTCAATCAAATTTTCTTCATCATTCTTTGAGCGTTCCACGGCAGACACAATAAATGGCATAACATCTTCCAACTTATTGGCATTAATACTGTTTAGAACCAATGGTTCTTTTGATACAATTTCGAGTATTCCCATGAGTCCATAATCATTTGCAATAGGCGCAAAAATAGCAGATTTTAAACCTTGTTTATAGAGTGATTTTATATGTGGTGCCTTACCTTTAGATGTTTTATACAATCTATCTACATCTGATACAGAAAAGTATTTTTTATCTTCCAGAAGTCTCTTGTATGACCAACTACATAAAGCATCCGAGCATTTTGAAGTTTCTAGATCATTAAGTAAAAAACTATTCATTCCTACGCCATAGACACGTTCAAAAATGTCTTCTTCGTCATTATAAATTGAAAACCCAACTTTAATGTCCTTAAAGCCTAAAAGTGATTGGAAAATTTCATAGAAGTTTTTCATAAACCCTTCATCTTGCCTCTTATCTTCTCCTATTAATGATGATTTAATATTAGATATAGATTGGTCGTCGGTAACATCAAAAATATTAGAAATTACAAAACCTTTAAAAGTGTAACTATTTGGTGGAAATTTTTCTTTCCATAAATCAATATTTTCAAAATTATCAAGCAACATCTCATAATCTTCTTGAGTAATTTTAGGTGCACTCTTTTTTGGTGTTATCTCAGTAAAATCGGCATTATACAAGATTTTATAATATCTTAAAATACCATTTGCATCTGGAATTTCGTAATAAAAAGGACGCTTAAAATTAATATTGTATCCATAACAAAATGCCAAAACAATAGTACATGCAATAATGTACCTATCATCTTCTGGCATATTCTTTATTTTTAATTCAAAATCATCACCTGCAGTTTCTATAATACTTTTAAACCTTTTAGAAGAATTAAAAATTAAATTATGAAAAGGGACAGATGCTGTTTTAATTTCATTTTTAGTCAATACTGGACTAAAAGAATCTTGAAGAATGATACTAATTTCCTTTTTGCGTTTTTCTAAGATATCAGGATTACTAAAACCATCTCGTAATTCTGGATATTGATTTGCTGTTTTTAATACTCGTTTTGCTTTTGCCGAGATAAATTCATCATCGCTTCCAACCAAAGCTTCATAATGATTTAGAAGCTTATTGAAGCTAACTTTGAGATCTAAAGGCGATTCAATATTTTCATTAATATCTTGCATATTGGGATAATACTTTCTACAAATTTACGGAATATTTGAGGTTAGTCGTAATTTTATCATTTATATAACAAATTACATTATTTATAAAATATTAACGTTTTTATAATTAATTTGATGAAATTATATACTTTTATATGCATACTAACTAGTAATTTAATAATTATGTTTTCAAAAACAAATTTAATCTCAGCTCTGGCTACAGCTGTTTGGGGATTTTTAGGAGGCTACCTACTTTGGGGTATGCTAGTAGATCCAATTCTGACAGATCATGTCATGACACAAGGTCTTTACCGCTCTGATGAAAATATTGATACGATTCATCTCATTATTGGCTGTATTGTTGTAGGTTTTGTAGTTTCAAATATTTACAGCAAATGGGCTCAAGGAAATTATGGAGCTAGTAGTGGTACAGGTTTTGGAGTATGGATTGGCATTTTAGTTGGGTTTGGTGCTGGAATTGTCAATTATTCTGTAATGAATTTACTTGACATAACTGGAACGCTAATAGATGGTGTTACCTATATAGTATTTTTTGCCATCATGGGAGCTATTGCGGGTTTTGTTTATAAGAAATTTGCATCTAGAGATTAAAAATATAACTATTAAGAAAAAAGCTTCTCATACAAAGAAGCTTTTTTAATTTGTACAGGCGGAGAGACTCGAACTCTCACACCTTGCGGCACTAGATCCTAAGTCTAGCGTACATTTGCCCAAACAATAGCAAAGTCATTCATTTTCAATTGTTTAAGTGATTTCACATTTTATTTGATATCATCTAATATCAATTGATTTCAGCATTTGTTGTACCTATGTTGTACCCAAAAAGACCAATAAATTCGTATCTTTAGGGAAATTCTAAGACAAGTACTACATTCAAAATAGAATGTTGTACCTATGTTGTACCTGACTTGACTTTCGTGCGCAAAACAGGTTAATTATGTCATCAAATGCTAAGATAGTTCTTCGCAAAAAGCCAAATAAAAAGGGATTATTTCCACTTGCTATCCGTATTACTAAAAATCGTCGTTCTACTTATCAATATGTTGGTCATTACATCGATATTGAGGATTGGGACAACAAAAATATTCGAGTTAAAAAATCTCATATAAATTCAGACAGTTTAAACGCTTTGTTGTCTCTTGAACTTTCAAAAGTAAACAAGGCTTTAATATCTTTGCAATCTGAAAAGAAAGATGCCTCTGCAAATCAAATCAAAAGAGAGTTATATAGTTCAGGTGGAAATTCAACTTTTTTTGAACTAGCCCAAGAACATCTTGACGATTTAGAAAGTCTGGATAAATTAAACAGACTTTCAGCTGACAGGGCCTGGATTGGATATATTCTTAAGTTCAACAAATCAAAGCAACTCGCTTTTCAAGAAATTGACGAACGTTTTTTGAAGAAATTCATACTTTATGTAAAAACAAAACATAAACTTTCAGAGACTTCCATAATGAATATTATGGTTCTAATACGATTACTATATAATAGAGCCATTAATCAAAAAATAGTGAACAGAGAATTGTATCCATTTGGAGGAAATAGAATAAGAATTAAGTTTCCTGAAACTATTAAGGTAGGACTGAACATTCAAGAAATTAAAATAATTGAAAACTTAATTGATCTAACACTGAGTGAAGCCCACACAAGAAATATATGGCTTTACAGTTTTAACTTTGCAGGTATGAGAATTGCTGATGTTCTAAAGACTAGATGGTCTGATATTAATGATAATAGACTTCAATATAGAATGGGTAAGAATTCTAAACTGATTTCCATAAAAATCCCTCAAAAGGCTCTACTCATATTAAATAAGTACAAACAAGATAAAAGAAGTGAAATTGATTTTATATTTCCTGAATTAAAAAAAGCTGACCACACTAATGCAAAGGATGTTTTCAATAAACTTAAAACAGCGAATAGAAAGTTTAACACTCACCTAAAATCGATTGCCAAAAAAGCAGGTATAAGTAAAAAGATAACAATGCATATCGCTAGGCATTCTTTTGGTAATATTGCTGGTGACACTATCCATCCTTTAATGTTACAGAAACTATATAGACATAGTGATTTAAAGACAACTTTGACATATCAAGCAAATTTTATCCATAAAGATGCCGATGATGCTTTGGATAGTGTAGTGAATTTTTGATTTTAATGTAAAAATCAAATCAACAAATAGAACCAAAATCGCATATTGCGATATGCAATATATGGCACAAACTAAAAACAATCAAAAGGCACAAAATGTTATCATTCCAATTAAAGTAATCGTTTTCAAAAAAATTTCCAAGTGAAATCTGCATTTTGAGGATATTTGGTTACAATCCAAATTCAGTTGTAATAGAATAAAGTTTATTTCTGATATCTCATCAATATTCAACAATTTTTAAAACCCCTTCAGCACTTTCTTTAAAAACGTTACTCTTGCGCAACGTTTCCTCCATCACCTCCATTTCGCTGCCGTGAATGGTATGACTGAACGCTTGAGCGCGTTCTAACATCCTAATATAAACTTTCGGATCATCGTTTCTGGAGAGACGACGCAAGCCGCCCAAGTAATCTTCACGATAAACCGTTGGTATAATTATTTTAGTGTGACCTCCACTAGAAAGTTCCGCATTCATCATTACTCGTGCCATGCGACCATTTCCGTCAAGAAACGGATGCACCTCACTTACTACAAACATTATATAAGCTGCTTTTGCGAATGGATGAGTCAAAGCCTTATAAAAATCAAAACTCTGCATCAATGTGCCTCTTACCAGTTCCATATCCACAAACGATGTGTCACCTGCTTGATTATTTTTGTCTTTAAACTTGCCCGGTTTTTTATCTTCTCGTGCACTTAACAAAATCGCGTGACGATATTGAAGTATCTCGATTAAATTTTCTGGCGAAAATGGTAAAATTTTCATTTCCAGCTTATTGGAAACCAACTGATACGTACCCAAAACATCATGTGAATCTTCATTACGTGCTGCAAGTGGTTGTTGCGTTGCAATGATTTGTTTGGCAGTATCAATTTCGAAAACAGTTCCTTCAATGTAATTTGAGAAATAACTCTCATAAAATGCAAAATTACGATAGGATTGAGTTGTTATATTCTGTTCTTCTCGGTTCTTAAATTCCTGTTGCTTCAGTTCTTTAAACAGTATTTCAAACAATTGCAAACGAGCAGGGTCATAAGGATTACCTTTGGCACGAGCAGTTGCTACTGGTGACTTTAATTCTTTTACAGGTCTCGTGGTTAAAAGTGCGCTTATAATTTTATTGAGTTTTTCAAACTCTTTTGGCATCCCTACCTCTTCAGAAACTTCCCTTGCTCGGTCTCTCACAGCATTAAGTTCTTTTTCACCATTTACATGTATTATCTTTTCAAGCTTTTCTTCTATTTGAGGATATGCCAAAGTTTTTGAATCAGCACCTGTCTGTCTTGATACTTGTAGATTTTCCAATAATGCGCGTTCGCGATGTGATACCATTAAATCACCAGAAAACGAGGTATCTCCCTTGATGGCTGGAGCACCTTCCATAAAACGAATGGTAATTCCAGGAAGCTTTACTTTTTTAGTGTATGTATAAGTTACAAATATCTGCCCATTTGACGTTGGGGCAAATTCAAAAGCTGATCTGTGACTCAATATCGCTCCTGGATACAGATTCCCTAAAATGGGAAATATATTGCGTTGTATGATTTCCTCTGGCGTATCTTCAAGGTTTGAGGTATAAATCCTTGAAGCAATTTTGCGTATTAAACCTTCACGCTCCCAATTTGATATTCTTCTTGATTCTATAGAATCTCTGGATGCGTATATGATTTCATTTAGATGTAAGGCCTTCTTTTTTTCCATTATAATGGTTTTATATACAAAAATGCAAAATATCTTCCATTATAACTAAATTATTGCAAAATATTTTCCATTATAATTTTATTTAGTAATGTTCCATTATAATTTGATTCAATTGATTAACGCTAAATGTTTTTCATAAAATGGCTGTCAACCGGTTTTGTATAACATTTGTGGCGAATAGGCGGCCGAATCGGAAGGACAACGGGCAAAGCCCGGTTGGAAGCGTCAGTGTGCGATTCGGCGTGCTGTTGGCGCCGCAAACTCGTGTTTGTCGGTTAAAGATAATGCAATTTGTAAGAATTCAAATTCAATACACGACTGGCGCAGCCATAAACTGTTATGCGTTGTTGGGCATTGGCAATTTACTATATATAAATATAGATGTCAGCCTGCATTTCACCATCACTATTTTCATACAAACTGTTTGGATCGGGAAATGGCAACCTATCCACAAGTCTAGAACTTTCTTGATTTATATTTAGAAGTGTTAAAGTAAAATCATATGTTTCCTCGATTGCCTCAGTATTCAAAGAAGATATCCGATAAGCCTTTTGACCATCGCCTATTGTTACTATCTCTGGGCTTTTAAAATAGACATCTTTTCCTTCAGATATAATTCTAAAACGTAAATTTTCTTGATTGGAAGTATTTATTATATAATAATGCCAATTTGCTTTCATAAATTTATTATCGATTTAACTTTAATGTTTTGCTTATGCCCAACGTGTATGGTTAGTTGCGTTGGTTAGGTCTAAATTAGTAAAAGAAAACGAACCAAAGGAAAATCCTACGGATTTTCCGAGTACACACAAAACAAGCAATTGATTATAGGACACGTTGTTACCACACGTATTTATGTATTATTTAAGATGTGCTAAAATCCAGTTTGATATTTCTTTCAATGCTATTGGAGAAAATGTCTGTTCTATTTTACTGTACTCATCAATTTTACCTGTTTTGCTTTCTTGAAAAAAGTGATTTAAACCTTTTAATTTTAGAATTTTATAGTCCTTATTCTCTCCTGTAATTAAAGCATCTTTAATTCCTTTTTGATTTATTTCTGCGGATACTTGTGTATCATTAGTTCCATTTAAGGATAAGACAGGAATACTTAATTTTTCAATTTCATTGGCAGGGTTGTAGTTATAAAAATAACGAATCCAAGGTGTAGTTCTCATTTCAATTAAACCTTTAATAATTTCTGAAACTTTAGCATCATTTCCAACCAAAGGTTTTAGTATTGGAGCAATGGTAGTATTGTAATGTGTTGTAAGTTCACTTTTAATAGCTGATATTTCTTTATCTGAGGCTGCAATTTTAATAGCTTTTCGGATGGCTTCTTCATAAGCATCTTCATCTGGCACAGGAAAAGGTCTCATTGTTTTTGATTGTATTAGCGATAGTTCACTTCCAAGAATTCCAGTAGAAGCGAGCAATACTATAAAAGAAACATCTTTTGTTTGATTTGCAGCAAGAGGAGCAATAATACCACCTTCACTATGACCTATTAAACCTATATTATTTGAATCAATGTCTGTTCTTGATTTTAAGTAATTAACAGCACTAACTACATCTGTAGAAAAATCTTTTGTTGTTGCACTGCTGAAATTTCCCGTTGAAGTTCCAAAACCACGATCATCATATCGTAATACTGCAATTCCCTGTCGGGTTAAATAATCAGCAAGGATCCAAAAAGGTTTATGATTTGCAACAGTTTCATCTCTATCTTGTGGTCCGCTACCGCTGATTAAAATAACCACAGGAGATTTTTCCTTGTTACGAGGTAAAGTCAATGTTCCAGAAAGTGACACATGAGCCTCTTTATTTTCGAAAACTACTTCTTCTTCATTGTATGGGTATGGTTTTACAGGTTCTTGAGGTCTTTTATTAGCCTTTTCTAATTTGATTTTACCTCTTTTTAAAATCAAAGGAAGCGCATTAAGACCTTCAGTAAAAGTTCCTTCAAATTGTTGTGTCTTTTCATTAAACTTTCCTTCGTACTTTATTCCCAAGTTTGCTCCATCAATAAATAATGTTCCATCTTTAAAAGATGTTTTTTGAGGTTTTAAACCAGACATTCTTTGGGTTGGAATTTCAATATTGGTCATATATTTATTTTCAGTGTTTTCTATGTTAAAAATAAAACTGATTTCTTTGTCTTCTCCTAGTATTGCTGTTCCATGCCATTTTCCAGTAATGTCTTGAGAAAAACTCAAAACTGAGTATAAAAGTATGGCGATTGTTATGTGTGTCCTTTTCATTTTATGATATTTAAATTTGTTAAAATTTGAATGTATTTCCCCTATCCGAACAAAATTCAGAATAGAAAACAATACGTTAATTATTTGTGATTATTTGATTATAAAAGAATTAGTATTCTAGTTCCTTCAATATGTTATTTGCCGAAGTTGTTGCTTTCTTATAATTTTTTAACACCCACTGCGTAAATATAAATAAGACTCCAATTCCTGAAGGAACTAACCAATTCAGTTTTTCTGTCATTGTAAAAACATCAATGCCTTTCATGATTTTACCAAATGCAATAACGGATGATATAAGTACTAAAAAACTAACATAAAAACTAACTTTTTGTATTAGCATAAATTTTGTTTCTCCTTTAGCATAGGTAATTAAAGATTCTTTATACGTATTTTTAGAAATATTAATAGCTTTCATTTTTTGAATAGATTTTAATGAAAGAACTGGTAATATTAAACAAGAAACAATTGTAATAATCCCTGAAAGTTGTAGATACCAAACATCCAATAATCCAAAATTACTAATGACATATACTACCACGGCAAAACAAATTAATGCAGCTATAGTTTCTGGGATCGAAATGCGACGCAATTTATTTGCATAACGTTCTTGTGTCATATCAATGATTAACTTATCTGTCAATACTTTTTGTTGGTCAACTTTCTGACTCATATCTTCCCAAAGGGATTTCATTTCTTCAAGTTCCATTATGTTATTATTGTTTAATTTGAGATTTTATTTTTTGTTTAATTCTAGCTAAACGTGTACCAATATTCGTATTTGTAAATCCAGTGATTGTCGCTATTTCATCATAATTTTTACCTTCTAAATGAAGAAGTATGATTCCTCTTTCAACAATACTGAGTTTTTTTATATGCGCATATAAAAGTGCAATTCGTTCTTCCATTACAGTATCTACTTGATCCATTTGATTTAAAGGAAAATTGTCTATTGATACTCGAGATCCTTTTCTTTTTTCTTTTTTCAAATTGCTGATAGCAGTATTTAATGCAATGCGATACATCCAAGTACTGATTTTAGAATTCTCTTTAAAAGAACTGTAAGATTTCCAAAGTTGATACACAATTTCTTGGTATAAATCTTTTTGATCTTCGGTATTATTTGAATAAATCCTTGCGATTTTATAAATAATGCCTTCGTTTTCTTTTATATCTTGAATAAACTCCTTTTTTGTATGCATTGAAAGATTAATTACACTCTATTAGTATCTGAAGTATTTAAAAAATCACATAAAAATGTATTTTTCTTTTATTAAGTTTTTAATCTACTAATAATGAGTCTAGTATATTCTATGTGTGGTAACGTATGTATATAGGTAATGGTGATTATATATCTATTATATCTATACCTACAAATCTAAGCGATTTTTTGCAGATTAAAAACTACCTTGAGTACGGTATACGGATGCTTTCAACATTTTAGCCAAATTATAAGTGTTAAAAAAAATTCCAATTAAATGCAATTACTAGTATTTGATATAAACGAGATTTAATACTTTCATAAAATAGTTTCTGGACAATCCGACAAGATTTGTTTTTTTACTATTGTATTTATTAACTTTAAACCATGCCAAAATCAAAACTCCCAAGATGGATTAGAATCATACGCTATTATCTAAATTGCTTATGGTATTATGTGCTGTTTCCATTAGGAGTAGAAGAAGATGAGTTCACAAAACAATGGCGAAAAAAGAAGTAATTAGAATAGTTTTAAATTCTTTAACTGGCATTTTTTTAAAGTATTGAAAAAGTTAACCTACATGCAATCGTCATTGTCCAATATAAAATCGAATAATTCCTTAGGATGTATTTCTAACCCTTTTGATAGCTCCATAACACTAGATAACATAATGTTTACACGTCCTTTAGCTATTTTACTAATATCACTGGCATCTAAAGTACAGCCTTGTGAAATTCTTTCATAGCTAAATCCTTTTTCCTCTCTGATATTGTCAATTTGTTTCCCAACTAGTAACAAAAAATCTTTTTTCTTAAACTCCGAATCCATTCTTTATAAGGTCTCTGGACAATCTCTATAGATTCTCACAAAAAAACATGGGTCTTTAAGCCCATGAGTAAACTTTTTTTATATATTTGTATTAGATATCATACATTTGCGATTCTTCGTATTAGAAAATATTTGAAGCCATCGCTTTGAATCTCACGTTAGAAAACTGGTAATTTTTGCAACGAGATGATAAGTAGATAGGCTCACGTCCCGGGCGTGAGCTCTCTTATCGTTGCACGGTATACCAGTACCTCTGACGTGGTAAGTTGAGTATCACGCCCAATTATTTAGCATATCCTGAAATCAGAAAACATTGGGGAGTTTTTAGTCATTAACGCTTGATGCTCGAAGTTTATAAGGAAATCATTAAATGATTTCCTTTAAAACCAATGGAATATGTCCAAGGATAAGTTACACTTGCTAAGTAATGAATCATATAAGGCACTCTTTGATGACTTATACCCTTCCCTATGTCTATTTGCCAATAGGTATTTAAAAGATTTAGACACCTCTAAGGATGTGGTTCAAGACGTGTTTATTAAAACTTGGGAGCGTAAAGTTTCCCACCCAAACTACAATGCCATTAAATCGTTTCTGTACACTTCTGTTAAAAATAAATCTCTGGATTATTTACGTAGTAAATACCATAAAAACACGATAATAACTCCAGATACTGACTTTTATAAAATCCAGACCAAAGAACATTTTTTAAGTGAAATGGTAATTGTTGATGTTTATGCAAATTTGGAAAGTGCAATGAAATCGCTACCCAATAAATGTGAACAGATCCTGAGGTTTAGTTTAAATGAATATACCAATAATGAAATAGCTGAAGAACTATCTATAACGATCAATACCGTTAAGACACAAAAGCGTATTGCCTATAAAAAACTAAGAAATGCTCTAAGCCATTTAAATAGTTTTTTTACTTTTTTTTAAAATTTCTTTCACTCCCTTTTTAACTTTTTACGTTTTGGCATTATAAAGAAGCATGTCATGACCATTTTTGATAGAATATATAAGCTTAGTAAAAAAACGTCTCAAGCTTTGTTGAAAGACAAAAGTCTAACAGAGCTGGAAGACACAGATTTGTTTAGTGAGGAAGCTAAAATTCATATTCAGCAAAACTTATCCCATGAAGAAATAAAAAAGAATATAGAAATTCTCAACCAAATTGATAAAGAAAAGGATTGGAAGAAAGTATCAAGTAATATAAAACCTAATAAAAAAGCATCAAAGATTCAAGCTTATAAAATAGCAGCTTCCATTATTCTGTTGGTCTCGTTAGTTTATGCAATTAGCATCCAGCACTCCCAAAAGGTTTTGGATTCTAAAGTGGCTGATACTAAAATTGAGATTGGAATAAATAAGGCAACCTTAACCTTAAACGATGGTTCTGACATTTTTTTGGAAAAAGGAAGCTCTTACAAAACTAAAACCGTGCATAGTAACGGCGAACAATTGATATATGCTAACGAACATAAAGCAGTTTCAGAAACCAGTTATAACTACCTCACGGTTCCAAGGGGAGGACAGTTTCAAATCAAACTATCCGATAACACAAAGGTGTGGCTAAACTCAGATTCTAAATTAAAATATCCAGTAACATTTAAAGAAGGAGAGCCTCGCAATGTTGAATTAGTTTATGGCGAGGCTTACTTTGATGTGTCATCAAGTAAAGTCAATAATAACATGCCATTTAAAGTAATCTCGCAAATGCAAGACGTGGAAGTTCTAGGTACAAAATTCAATATAAAGGCTTATGCGGATGAAAATTATGTTTATACCACATTGGTTGAAGGTGTGGTCACCGTTACAACAGGTAAAACAACCGAATACTTAAACCCAGGTATGCAATCTATTCTAAATAAAGAAGACAAAAATATAGTTACATCTCCAGTAGATGTGAGTTATTATATCTCATGGACAAAAGGACTGTTTAGTTTTAAGGATAAACCTTTAAAAGATATCATGCTTGTACTTTCTAGATGGTATGATGTAGAAGTGTACTTCGGAAATACAGCACTCGAAAAAGTTAAGTTTAACGGTGTATTGAATAAAAATCAAACCATATCTGACATTTTAAATGGAATTAAGAATACAAAATTTATAAATACCTATGAGATAGAAAACAAGACAATTACAATTAAATAAGAAAAGGGAATAAAGCCACTACCTAGACAGTACAAAGCTAAATCCCCTTATATCATTAATCGGTGTTACACCAACTAATACGCAAATTTATGCAAATAAAATTAACAAACACGCTTTTCTTTCGATGGAAAGAAATTTCAAAGTTTATTGTGAAAACTTTACTACTCTTATGTTGTACTACTGTTTTTAGTCTTTCGTCAAGCACGATCTTTTCGCAAAATGAGAAAGTCGTCATTGATTCAGATAAAACCATGACCATTTACGAGGTTTTAGAACTGATAGGAAAACAAACAGAATGCACATTCATTTACCAATCTGATATTTTGCGAGACGTACCAGATGTAGCCATTAAAAAGGGCACCATCAAGGTTATAAAATTATTACAACAGTGTCTTACCAAAACGGATTTTAAAATTACAACTACAAAAGATAACTATATAACCATTAGCCGTAAGGAGCCTAAACCATTAAAACAAGATCCTATCGAAATTAAAGGTATAATTACCGACATTAATGGTTTACCTATATCTGGTGTACTTATAATGGTTCAGAACACTAAAGAAGGAGCCATATCTCAAATAGATGGCTCATATACCATAAAAGCCAACCCAAACGACACACTTGTCTTTTCTTTTCTTGGTTTTGTTACACAAACAATACCCATTGATAGCAGACAAGAAATTAATGTGCAGTTACAAGAGGATGTTACCCAGTTAGATGTTGTGACGCTCAATGCTGGATATTATTCTGTAAAAGAAAAAGAAAGCACTGGAAGTATTGTAAAAGTAACAGAAAAAGAAATAGAACAGCAACCAATCTCAAATCCTTTGGCCGCACTCCAAGGTAGGGTGTCAGGAGTGGAAATCACTCAAACTTCAGGGGTGACTGGTGCAGGGTTTGATATTAAAATTAGAGGCCAGAATAGTATCCGTAATGGTGGAAACGATCCCCTATACGTGATTGATGGTGTACCCTATTCGTCGTCTAGTTTAGGAGAAGAACAAGCCTCCATTATTATTCCAGGTTCGATAAGCCCACTCAACAATATTAATCCCACAGATATAGAGAGCATTGAAATTCTAAAAGATGCAGATGCTACCGCAATTTATGGCTCTCGTGGTGCCAATGGAGTTGTATTGATAACCACAAAAAAAGGTAAATATGGAGACACGAAAGTGCAGTTTAATATTTTATCTGGTTTGGGAACAGTTTCCAATACCCTTGATTTACTCAATACGTCTGACTATTTAGCCATGAGGAGAGAAGCTTATGCCAATGATGGTATTGACCCGCTTCCTTTCAATGCTTACGATATTAATGGTACTTGGGATGACACTAGGGAAACTGACTGGCAAAAGGTATTATTTGGAAAAACCTCTTACCTCACGAATTTTCAAGGCTCTATATCAGGTGGCAATCAACAGACTCGCTTTTTGGTTAGCGGTACTGCCCATAAACAAACCAGTGTCTTTCCAGGGGATTTCAATAATAACAAAATATCGGCACTTGCCAATTTGAATCATAAATCAAAAAATGATAAACTTTCCCTTCAGTTTTCCTCTAGCTACACCTCCAACCAGAACAACTTACCAGGTGATGGTTTGCTAGTTTTACAAGCTTTAACCCTAGCTCCCAATGCCCCAGAATTATATAACGAGGACGGGGGTTTAAATTGGGAAAACTCAACATGGAGTAATCCTTTGAGTAGGTTCGAAGGCATGTATGATGCAAATGCTTCAACACTCATCAGCAATGTTAGCCTTGATTATAACATACTGAACACCTTAAGATTCACAACAAACTTTGGTTATACCGAAAACCATTTAAAAGAAATCAACATGGTTCCGTCAACCATTTATGACCCAGCTTATGGTGTAGGGCCTGAATCTTCTTATGCGGTGCACAATGCATCTCAAAGAACCTCTTGGATAATAGAACCACAATTACATTGGAGTTACGATTTGAAGGACACTAAAATTGAAGCATTAGCAGGGCTATCATTTCAAGACCAAAAGGACAGTCGTATATCGCAGTTTGCATTTGGGTTTTCAAACAACAATTTTATAGAAAACATTTCTGCAGCTTCAACTTTTTTTCCCATCGCTGATATTGAAGAACAATACCGCTATCAAGCTGTTTTTGGACGCATCAATCTAAATCATAAAGGAAAGTATATAGTAAATTTTACAGGGCGGAGAGACGGCTCTAGTCGTTTTGGAACAAATAAGCGGTTTTCTAATTTTGGAGCTATTGGAGCTGCTTGGATATTTTCTGAAGAAAACATAATTAAAAACAGTGTTCCTTTTATAAGTTTTGGAAAATTAAAAGCTAGTTACGGCACGTCGGGGAATGACCAAATAGGTGATTATCAATATTTAGACACCTATTCTTTTGGAAGCGCACAATACCAAAATACAATTGGCTTATTCCCTACGCGCCTGTTTAATCCAGACTATAGTTGGGAATCAAATAAAAAATTAGAGCTTTCATTAGAGCTCGGTATTTTAAAAGATCGCATTTTGGTGAGTAGTAATTTTTATCGAAATCGGTCATCCAATCAACTTGTGGGTATTCCTCTTCCTGCAACTACAGGTTTTAGTTCAATCAATGCGAATCTAAACGCAACCGTAGAAAATACGGGTTGGGAATTTGAACTGAACACCATCAATGTGAACAATGACAATTTCAAGTGGTCAACCTCATTTAATATTACTTTTCCTAAAAACAAATTACTTTCATTTCCAGATTTAGAAGGATCAACATACGCCAATCAGCTGGTCATTGGTGAGCCTCTAAACATTATAAAGGTGTATCAATTAAATGGAGTGAGTTCAGAAACTGGATTTTATGAATTCGAGGATTTTAATGGGGATGGCATCATATCCAGTCCAGATGATCGCCAAGTAATCAAAGACCTTAATCCAAAATACTTTGGTGGGATTAGCAATAGCTTGTCTTATAGAAAGTTCTCACTGGATATCTTATTTCAGTTTACTAAGCAACAGGGCTACAATTTCTGGTCTACTGGTGGTGTATTGCCCGGAGCAATGGCAAATCAACCCAATCTTGTATTGCAACGATGGCAGAATGAGGGAGACCAAACCGATATACAGCAATTTACAACTGGACTAAATCCTGAAGGTTTTCAAGCATTCCAAAATTATCAGCGAAGTGATGCTGGGATCACCGATGCGTCCTTTTTAAGATTAAAAACCTTGTCGCTATCATATCAACTATCAAAACGAGAAGATCTGGGCTTTGGATGTGACTTATTTATAAGAGGCCAGAATCTTTGGACACTTACCAATTATATTGGTTTAGACCCAGAAACACGTAATAATCAAACCTTACCTCCATTGCGATTCATCTCCATAGGAACTCAATTAACCTTTTAAAACAATATTATGAAATTGATTTACATACCATTTAAAATTTCTAGAGTACTGCCTTTTAGTATTCTATTACTGATTGCCCTAATGTTCACTTCATGCGAAGATTTTGTAGACATTGAGCCACCCAATAATCAATTAATCGGAACAGAGGTTTTTGAAGATGTCACAACTGTTGATGCAGCATTTGCACACATATATAGCCAATTAAGAGAAAACGCTTTTACTGATGGTGGTCTTTCAGGTCTTTCTTATCGATTGGGACATTATACAGATGAACTGACACTTTATAGTGCCATTTTGCCAGAAGTTCAAAATTATTCGAATAATAATGTATTAGCATCCGACAGTTCTATAAAAAAGTGGTGGGACACAAGTTATAATCTCATTTACGCCACAAATAGAATCTTAGAGGGTGTTGAAAACTCCACCGAAATATCTCCAGATGATAAATCACGCTTGTTAGGAGAAGCTTACTTTTTAAGAGGATTTCTTCATTTTTATTTAACAAATTTGTTTGGACCTATTCCTTATATCGACTCAACTGACTATAGAATCAATAGTGAAGTGAGCCGACTCAATGAGGGCGTAGTCTCTCAAAAGATTATTGAAGACCTGTTAAATGCCAAGGACTTACTTCCGGAAGCAGACCTTAGTTTTGCAAATTTACGCCCCAACTATTGGGTAGCCTCTGCAATGTTATCTAGAGTATATCTCTATACTGAAAATTGGCAATTGGCTCTTACTGAGGCTTCCAGTGTAATTACTGATGGAAGCTACACCTTAAATACCGAATTATCTGAAGTATTCTTGAAAAGCAGTACCGAAACCCTATGGCAATTGGATGTTGGAATGGCGGGTAATAACACCAGAGAAGCTGGCACTTTTATTTTTGTTACTACGCCACCACCTAACTCTGCCATATCAAACTATTTAATAAACGACTTTGAATCAGGCGATGCCAGATTCAACAATTGGGTCGGTTCAGTAACTGATGGCGTAGAGACTTGGTATTATCCTTTTAAATACAAACTCAACATACCAACTGGAACTACTGAAGAATACTCCATCTTATTGAGACTTACGGAATTATATCTCATTGCTGCAGAAGCTCATGCACAACTAGGTAATTTACCCGAAGCTTTAGATTTTCTAAATGCCATTAGGAACAGAGCATCCTTAGCACCGATTACGTCTTTGAATCAAAATGATGTTTTAAATGCCATTCTTCAGGAAAGGAGAATAGAATTTTTCAGTGAGCAAGGACATCGTTTTTTTGATCTAAAACGAACAGGGAGGGCATCAAGTGTATTACCTCCCATTAAACCCAATTGGCAAAGTACGGATATACTATTTCCTATACCTGAATCAGAGTTAATATTAAATCCAAACCTGTTACCTCAAAATGAAGGTTACTAAAAAGCAAAAAGATATGTGTGAATCATTTATTGAAATAGCACTCCCATTAAAATTCAGATGTAAACTTTTGTTTTATTTGATTATTTTGTTAGTCACCTGCCCTGTATTGGGGCAGGTCAACAAAAGTATTGAAACCCAATTGGAAGGCGAAAGGCTTTTCTTTAAAATAGATGTCGAAGCATTGCAAAAACCAATGCTCTTTGTTAGACATGATGTGGGGTATCATCAGGTGATTTGGTCTAAACATCTTGACCATATCATTTTAACAATCCCCCAAATAGAATCCTTATCGGGAGTTGTCATTCCTTTAAATTATGATTACCATGATGAAGCTAATATTATTGGTCGATTCCCTATCCTAAAAGATAAAAGTTCAAATAAAAGCTTTTATATCGACGTAACTGACCTCTTTCTAAATACAGCTATTAAATGGAATTTGGAATCTCCAGAGCATGTGCTTTTAAATCAATCCTATATTGACCGTGTCCAATATTTGGAAAATGAAACTGTAATTTTGACCAAAAGAACGACGTCGTACAAGAACAATCAAAAAACCAGTGCTGTAAATTTTAGCTTCTATCTTCTGCCAGAACCTATGGTACCTCGATTATTTGATCACCGCATGGGGTTTAAGAATGAAGATGAGTTTGGAATCATAAGTGCTTATCCAAAAACAGCTAAAGCTAGTATAATGAGATGGCGTTTAGAAAAAAAAATTAAGGATGAGCACTTAAGCGAGCCCATCAAACCTATCGTATTTTATTTTGACCCAGATATGCCAAATAAATGGAAACCTTATATAAAAGCAGGAATAATGGAGTGGCTTCCCGCCTTTGAAGCTGCGGGATTTAAAAATGCCATTGAAGTGAAGGATCCTCCTGTACATGATTCCACTTGGTGTAGTAACAGTATTAACTATTCCATAATACGATGGGCTAACTATACGGACATACGTGGAAGTGAGAACAAAGGAGGTTCTACGGTCAACAATATTGTAGACTTTCGTTCAGGGGAGATTTTAAAATCAGATATAATCATAGGAAGTTCTTATCAAGCTTTATCGGACATCTATCTGATTAGATGTGCTCCATTAGATAAACGAGCGCAACAATACCCCTTTCCTGATGATCTTATGGGAGAACTGTTACAATCTTTGACAGCCCACGAAGCTGGACATGCCTTTGGTATTAAAGACGCAAATTATGGGGAATATGCTTACCCTTTTGAAAAAATGCGAGATAAAAAATGGTTGCAAAGTATGGGACACACTCCCAGTATCATGAGTTATGCCAGACACAACTATATAGTTCAGCCAGAAGATAGTATTCCACCATCCTTACTTATTCAAAAAGTAGGCCCCGCAGATGCATATCAAATAAAATGGGGTTATCAAATTTTTGATGATATTATAAACCAAAATGAAGCACTGTTAAAATTAGAAAAATTAGTGCAGTTGCAAGACAGCATTTCTTGGTATCGCTACAATAATGATTATTTTAAAACAATTGGTCCGGGCTGTACAAACGAGGTCGTTGAAAATAACGATCCTGTAAAAAGCACGGAACTTGGCCTAAAAAACATTAAAAGAGTTATAGGGCTTTTGCCAAAGATTAATCAAAACCAAAAAGACAATGCGTTTCTGGAAAGACTACATAACAAGACTTTGGAATTATGGTATCATCAGATGAAACAAGTCATATCATTGATTGGTGGTTATACTATTCAATATAAATCAGGTACTCAATCGGGAGCAGTATATACCCCTATACCCTATGACATTCAAGTTGAAGCTTTGGAGTTCTTGCTTGAGAATGCATTTGAAGTTCCAGAGTGGTTATCAAATCCGTCATATTCATCCAGAATACAATATTCAACAGACTCCAATAAATTGATGGAATATCAATTGAAACTATTATCAGAATTAATAGAACCTTACAGAATGAAGAGGCTTGAGGAAATGGAAAATAATTCGACATATAAAGGAATCATAAGAAGTTTACTAATAAAACTAAGAACTGGTCTCTTCAATAAATTGCAGCGTAATGAGATTTTCTTAATTAACCAGCGCAAACAGGAACTACAAAGAGCATATTTAGATATTTTTATTAGAGCAATCAACCAAGAAAAAAATTATACCAATATTAGATTAAGTGAAAGTAATGGCTTTTATAATGGCTTTTCTAAAAGCTTGCTAATATCTGAATTGTTGTCTCTTCAAGAAGATATCACTGTAAGTTTAGAATGGGTAGAAGACAAAATTACATTAGCTCATTTAACTTTCTGCTTAACAGAAATAAAAAGGCTGTCTAAAAAACAGTAGTCTATAAAAAAGACGAAACATCTGGTAATATTTAAATACCATAAATTCAATTTTTCCCAAAACCATAGATGCTTTGTAGACAGCCCAAAAATAAAAAGTGAAACTTATTTTAACTAAAGTCTAAATAGATGACTAACACAAGAAGTTCCATTCTTAATTTTATAAACTGGATCATTATTTGCACCGATGGTGCATATTTGAGTTCCTGAAGTTTTACAATCGACTGTAACTTCATCACATGGCAGCCCTGGAATAGCATTCACAGTGTAACCTGTAATCATGGTAAAATTCTCATCTACTTCCGAATTATCGGTAGTAGTAAATGCACTTGCAGAAATGGCAAAGATTATTGCCAAAACTGGGACAAAAAATTTTAATTTTTGAGTTTTCATAATAAAATAAATTAAATTAAAAAATGTGATTTACTCTTTTTTACGGGTTTTCAATCTCAACCCCCGCTACTGGCCAGTAGAAATTATCTGTTCTTAAATTCTTATAATCTA
This sequence comes from uncultured Flavobacteriaceae bacterium, assembly GCA_945788155.1. Classification (GTDB taxonomy): domain Bacteria; phylum Bacteroidota; class Bacteroidia; order Flavobacteriales; family Flavobacteriaceae; genus Pontimicrobium. The sequence goes on along the minus strand of CALZKX010000218.1, from coordinate 81,312 downwards.
ATTGTCTTTTGTTTTATTGATACTTGATTGAATTGCTTCTTTCCAATCTCATATACGGATAATTTGTCGTCAATCAATCCTATCAAATAATCATTAAATACTGCAAATTCCTTGACACTTTCCTTACCTATATGGTAGAAATAAAAACTAAATTCATAAGATTCTTTCTGCCAATTATACACATCGATTATTGAGGCTTCCTTTAACATATCTTCGTCTTCATACTTTCCCAATCTATCTGAGTTAATTAGAAGTAAATCATTATACATAAATGCCATTTTATTAACTATCATTGGAGGAGCTTTCATCTTTGATATTTGATTATCATTCAAGTTTGCTACTTTTATTTGCACCCTTTGAACGGTATCAATAGTATGCTGTCTTTCAATCAGTTTAAGGTTGGAATCCATCACCATGAATTGATTGCGGTAAAAATAGACGTATCCAAGTGTTCCTGTATTCGGAGAAATAGTCATGATTCCATCAACATCAAACACCCCGTCGATTTGCTTTTCAAGAATGTCAGTATTTAGGACAATATTTATATTTTCATTTTCTTGTCTTTCAATGAGCCCAAGAGTGGTCATTTGGGTTTTACTACTAATTGTATTTATATATATCTTATTACTGTCAACTGGCATAGCTTGGTTGAAGTAAGCTTTATCTTTCATCCAAAGATGAGCATTCCAATCACCAATTTTTCCACGAAATATACATGGAACACTTCCATCCATTATAAAAAAATACGGAGGCTGCATCTTGACCTTTAATGATTGAAAGGTCAAATCTTTACTTTTCATTCTAATCTGTATATGGTTGGTGTCCTTTGTTTTTAGATTTACTTCCAAGAGGTGTAATGGTGCAGTGTTATTCCCTAAATACAATATGTCATTATCAAATCCAGAAACATAATAGGAATTATACTTAATAGGTAGGTCATATTTTTTTGTAATTGGATGATGTGGATATCTTCTGACAAACGCATTATTACGATGTACTTCATGTTCGGATAGTAGAAATAAAACCACAACGACAGTGATACTGGATACTGCAAGTATTAATAATATAAATAGAGTTTTGATTTTCATAAATTTCCAAATTTTGAATTCAATTGATTCTCAGAAAACTTAACACCAACAACTGCAATAGCAATAAAAATAACATTGAATATTATGTGATCTGTCCAACTCAATTTCTCTAGTACACCTCCACAAGAGCATGGAATGAAATCGCTAAAATTCAAGATTACGATAATATAAGTCGTAAACATTATCATTAATGAATAGCTAGCATAAAAAGCTAAAAGCACATATTTGGGAAATAAAAATAGTCCAGCAATAGTCAATTCGAGTAAGGGAATCCCCCAAGACACCCAATCGGCATAAGCAGTAAGGACAGGTGACTGTCCAAGTTGAACTTTGAAATTATAAAAGTCAAGAAACTTACTTGTGGCAGCATACACAAATAATATTATATAAAGAACAATACATATATTTGGTATGTATTGGTATGTCAATCTAGTTGCTTTCATATCTTTTAACTTGATATGATAAAGTTCCTAAGTAAATTTTGATTTAAAAGTTTAACCTCTTATCTAAAAAGGATTAAATGAAATGATTGGGAAATTCAACTATTGTTAGTTATAGAATTCTTTCGAAGAGCGCTTGGAGAATATCCATATCGTTTCTTGAATGATCTAGAGAAATGAGGCATGCTTTTGAACCCGACCATATATGCGATTAATTTAAGAGACACATCGCTATATTGAATCATCATTTGAGCTTTTCGCAGACGTTCCTGCATTAAAAAACGATGGACAGTAGTTCCATACAGTTCTTTAAAACCGTATTTCAATTTAAATTCATTTGTTCCTATTTGTAGAGCAAAATCCTTAAGGGAAGGAAAATCTCTTTCTAAATTATTGATTATAATATCGTGTCCTTCTCTTATTTTACGTATATCCTCAAAACTTAACCTCAACTTTGGTTTTGAAATTTTATTTGTGCTTTTCGAAGAGATTTCTTCATTCTTTTTAGCTTGTTTGACGACCCTGTTTTTCAAGTCAGAATCTAACTGATTTTGAAAATTAGAATGATGAATGATTGTTATCAGTGTCCATTTATCTTTAATATCACTATAATTAAATGTTGTGAGGTAAGCTATTTTAGGAATAATTAGATCCCCTTTGGATTTGAATTTTAAATTTATAGAAGTATCAAAAATTTCTTTTTCTTTAATTCTATTCCATTTAGCTTTCCACTTGGGTATGGACGCTTGGGACAAGAAACTTTCAAAAGATTTTCCAACAATATCATCATAGAGACTAGATAGTATATTGCAGGTTTTCTGGTTAACCATTCTAATACACCCTTTTGCATCAAGAACAAAGCTCATTTGTACAATATCAAGAATGGTTTTATTTGTATTTGCGTAACCCTGATGAATAATAGTATCCTGTATTTCCTCTGCCAACATATTTAATGTTACAACAAGGGCCTCAATATTATCGTTCTTTGGAGAGCGCTTTATACGATAAAAGAAATTTCCAGAAGCCATTTCCAATAGCATCTCATTAATAACCTGCATTCTTTGCTGTAACTCATCATCCATTTTGAATTAATTTTTATTCGTTTTAATCCATAAAAAACTAATGTCTTTATCACCTATAATGGAATAGATTATTTGAATTTATTTAAAAACTTTAATGCTTCTTCCATAGTATTAAAAGACTCTGTTGGGATTGGGGGTTTACTTGTTCGTAAGTAGAATTCTGATAACATTTCAGATACAGGAGAGTCTACAATAAAAGCGACCGCTTTAATCAAAATCGAGCCTTCAATAGATAAATATGCCCTCGCAGCTTTGTTTATTTCTTTTATTTGACGAATATCACATAATACTGGTAAAAAACGCCCTTCATGCATGGAAAGTCTATCCTTTACTATATAAACAGCTGCTGGTAAATCTAAAATCACGTCTTTACTATACACCACATATAATATTCCATTCTCTAGTTTGTAGGTCGCATATGCGTTTTCAAGAGGTATTGACATAATGATAAGAAAACTGGTTAATTACTATTAATAAATTTACAAAATAATCAACACAACAGTTACACTTATTTCAATTAACATTAGCCAATATGGATTATTCTTTGACTACAAAGGATTAACACTTGCTTCTAAGGGATTATAGATAAGTATAATTTTTTAATCTCCCATGAAAGATATTAAATTAAAATTCACAAAACTCATTAGGATGGCAAAAATCAAACACAACAATTTTTTAGATACAGTAAATGATGTGTTTACTGACGCAATAGATGAAGGCGTACTCCATCTATACGCTGAAGGCGAAAACTTTTCTGGAAGAACTATTGGCGTAAAGAACAGAAAACTCTTTCATTTTGGCACTACTGGATATTTAGGTCTGGAACAGGACTCTCGTTTAAAAGAAGCTGCTATAAGTGCCATTACCAGATATGGTACTCAATTCCCGCTATCGAAATCGTACATTTCCAATCCTCTTTACAAGCAACTGGAGGAAAAGGTTTCTGAGATGTATCAAAACCCTGTTGTCATCACAAAGAATAGCACTTTAGGCCACTTGGGTGTCATTCCAAGCGCTGTGAAAGATCAAGATGCTATTATTCTAGACCATCAAGTGCATTGGAGTGTTCAAAGTGCCGCCAAAGTTTTAAAAACAAGAAGTGTTCCCATTGATATGATTCGACATAATGACTTAAATATGTTGGAAGACAAAATAAAGTCTTATACCAATACTAGAAATAGAATTTGGTATATGGCTGATGGTATCTATTCCATGTATGGTGATTTTGCTCCTATAAAGGATTTAAAAGCTCTAAGCCTAAAATATCCTCAACTACATCTATATTTTGACGATGTACACGGAATGAGTTGGATTGGCAAGAATGGCACTGGTTATGTGATGAATGAATTAGATGAACTGTCAGAAAACATGCTTCTGTTTGGAACATTAAGTAAAACATTTGGAGCTAGCGGATCTGTGCTAGTATGTTCTAATAAAAAAATGTATCAAGAAATTAAAACTTTCGGAGGTCCTTTAACGTTCTCAGCACAGCTTGAGCCTGCTTCCGTTGCAGCGGCAACAGCTTCTGCTAAAATTCATTTAACTCCAGAAATCTATGAACTTCAAAATGATTTAAAAGAACGAGTTCAGTATTTCAATGAATTGTTAGAGCAAACAGAGTTACCTCTAATTGATAAAAATATCTCACCAGTATTCTTCATAGGAACAGGAATGCCAAAAACCGGTTATAATTTTGTAAATCGTTTAATGAAAGAAGGGTTTTATGTAAATCTAGGACTTTTTCCAGCTGTGCCAGTAAAAAATACAGGGGTGAGAATTACGATATCCAGACATAATCAGCATCAAGAAATAAAAGCTCTAGTCGATGCCATGACCTATCACTTACCAAAAGCTATTGAAGAAACACATACAAACTTACGCCGTGTTTACCAAGCATTCAAATTGGAAACTAAATCGGAATCTGAAAAAACATCCAGTGAAAACCTTAGCATACAGTTAGAAAATACTATTTCAAAAATAGACAAGCACATTTGGAATGAGTTAGTTGGAAATTATGGTGTTCATGATTGGGATGGACTTAAATTTCTGGAACAAACATTCAGCAATAATGAGTTGAAAGAAAACAATTGGGAATTTTGGTATTTAATGATTTTCGATCAACAAAGCAATCCAGTTTTGGCGGCTTTAGTATCCTCATCCTTATGGAAAGATGATATGCTAGCAAATGTTACTGCTTCTAAAACTATTGAAGAAGAGCGAAAAGCAGACCCATATTATATGACATCAAAGGTATTAAGCTTAGGATGTCTATTTACCGAGGGAAATCATCTTTATGTAGATGATAAACATCCACTAAAGAATGATGCATTAAATAAGCTTATGCAATCTTTGGAAAAGTTAGAACAAAGTTCAAATTCCAAAATGGTCGTATTACGTGATTTTAATGAAGATAATAAGCTGCATAGTTATTTTCAAGGGCAAGGGTTTGTTAGGATTCAAATGCCCAACTCTTGCAAAATCCATTTAAAAGACAACGAATCTATTCAACAATACACATCCAGACTTTCATCAAGAAGCAAAAAACATTTAAGAAAGGATATTTTGGCTCACGAACCCTCTTTAAATGTATCAATCCTTAAGAAACTTAACAAGACCCAATTAATCCAAGTTCAAGGATTGTACAAAAACGTGCGCCAAAATAATTTAGGATTGAACACCTTTTCATATCCAGTAAAGTTATTTAAAAATATGTCTCAACATCCAAATTGGGAATTCATAATCATTTGGAACCCTAAAGATCCGAAAAAAATTATTGGTGTCATGTTCTGCTATAAAAACAACAATCAGACCTATGTGCCTTCTTTAGTCGGAATTGACTATGACTATCTTAAAATCTACCATACCTACAGACAATTGTTATATCAAACCATCAAAAGAGCTATTCATTTGAAATTTCAACATATTGATTTGGGAATGACTGCATCTTTTGAAAAAAGAAAACTTGGTGCTATTGTCGAAGAAAAGTATGCGTACATCCAAACTTCTGATAATTACACCTTGGAACTTATGGGCATACTAGAATCTCGATAGTAAAATGAAACATATTGCTTTATATAGGCATGAGTTACCAAGAATTGATATCAGAATTTGAAACAAAGCTGGAATCTTTGGAATCCCGCACTGATGATATTCTATATAAAGCGGAACATGGCATTACTAAAACCGAAAAATGTATTAAACAACTTCGAAAAAAAGTCATTGAAAAAGGGTTTGACTCAAAAAATGAAGAAATCAGCTTCTTCAAGCATATTAAACCACAAATTTTCAGTAAACTCATCTACTATGTAAGGCTATTTAATATTGAGAGTAAACGCCCTAGAAGCAGCTCTAAATTTCAAATAAAATACTTAAACAATCACATCAACAAGTTGCAGGTATTCTTCAATGATAATTTAGAATTCTATCATTACTACCGTAGAGGCGCAACTACATTAGATGAAGAATATTTTATTAGAGGTAAATCCGATTTACGATTGCCCACCGAATCCTTCCATTTTTATATAGACGAACAATTTTCTACATGTCAAGATACTACGGTTGCTACAATCATGGCTTACGACATGCTAATTGTTTATTTACAGCAAGAGATAGAAAAATTACAGACCAACACAGATACTAAAATTAGAACCATGAAGCAATCATCTTCAAAGCTTTTCTGGACGGGAAGCAAAACAGAATTAACTGAATTGATCTATGCACTTCACAGCAGTGGCGTAATTAATAGCGGTACTGCTGACATCAAGGAATTGGCTTCCATGTTTGAACAGATATTTAATATTGATCTTGGGAATTACTATCACACATTTATAGAAATTAGAGCGCGAAAATGTAGTAAAACAAAATTCTTGGACAAGTTAACTGAAATGCTAATAAGACGTTTCAAAGATTCCGATGAATAATCCCAAGTTCAACCCAAGTTGGGAATTTGATTTTAAATCAATAGCGTCATAATATTTACTATAAAATGAAGCTCAACATCATTTAAACAGGTCCTTCTTCATAAAAAAACTAATCAAAATTTATGACCGTAAATAATTCCCACCTCTTGATTGACTATTGATGTTTAGCCAATAATAAGCAACAAATTTGTAGAACGAAAGTCAAATCAGGTCAGGGACTATCATTTTAAAGTTTAAGCTAAATGGTAGTTCCTTTCTAAAAAACAGTTCTACTATGCCAACAAGCATTATCACAACAGACGATCTTCGAGAATTCAAATTGGAATTACTCGATGAGATCAAAAAACTATTAAGCAATCAAACCAAAGGAACTCTAAAAAAGTATCTAAAGTCTTCCGAAGTTATGGACTTCCTTCAAATTAGTCCAGGTACATTGCAAAATCTCCGCATCAATGGAACACTTCCCTACACCAAAGTTGGTGGCATCATCTTTTACGATTCCGAAGAAATACAAAAGGTATTGGACGATAATCGAGTACATCATAAAATCGATTAATGATGTATGAATTATATAAAACATCTCAATACTGTATTTCAAAAGTTCTATGCAGACAAAAGGTTAAATACAACTCATGTGAGCTTGTATATGGCTTTGTTTCAGTTTTGGAATATCAATCGATTTCCAGAAGAATTTTACATACACAGACAAGAAGTTATGGAACTCTCAAAAATTGGCTCGACAGCAACTTATCATAGCTGCTTAAAACAGATGAATACATGGAAATATCTAAAATATATGCCTTCGTACAATCCATATAAAGGCAGTAAAATTAAGATGTTCAATTTCGGTACAACCTCTGAACAAGTTGTAAACGAGCATGAAACAAGTACTGAACAAGCATTGATACGTAATACAAACATTAATAAACAAATAGAAAACATAAATAAAACTAAGCTACCAAAAAATGAATTTGAAGTCATTGATTTTTTTAAAAAGAAAAAATGGCCTGCTAGTGAAGCAAAAAAATTCTTCAATCATTATCAAGGCATAGGTTGGAAGATTGGTGGCAAAATAAAAATTGAAGATTGGCAGGCTACAGCAAGTAATTGGATGTTAAAAGCAAATGAATTTGAAACTGTTGGTGCAGTGTCTCAAAATAAGGACAACCTGAGAACCAGTAAACAAAAAGATTATGGTCAACCCTTGTAAAATAGTCGAAAAATATAAAACGTATTCCATCGGTACCTTTGATGGTAAAGAAGTGATTTACGATTTTGAAAAAATCTTAATCTATCTTGATGCAAAAGGAAAAATGCTCTTTGGTAACGGTTTTAAAATCTACGAAGAAGACCGTCCAATCCTATTAAAACTCTGTCATTACTTCATAAAAGACAAAGAAAATTGCGAGAAAAACAACATTGATCCCGATAAAGGTATTTTACTTTCTGGACCTGTAGGTTGTGGCAAAACAAGCCTCATGTTATTGCTAAAACACATCGTTCCGTTGCAAAAACCATACATCCTCATTCCTTCCAGAAATATTGTGTTTGGTTTTAATCATATTGGTTACAAAACCATTGAAGATTATGGCTCTAGGCAGTTTTTCTGTTTTGACGATTTGGGTGTGGAACCTATAGGAAGACACTATGGAAAAGATTGCAATGTCATGGGCGAAATCTTGCTCTCTCGTCACGAACTTTTTATAGACCACAAAATAAAAACACATGCAACAACAAACCTCAATGCCGAAGAATTAGAAGGTTTATATGGCAATAGAGTAAGAAGCAGAATGCGTCAATTATTCAACCTCGTAGCATTTGACAAAGACACCAACGATAAACGAAAATAAAAACCACCCATCATGAAAATAGCAACCTTTAACATCCAAAATCTCTTTCACAGGGACAAAAGCCTAATAGAAAAACCTATTGGTAAACAGATTACCGATTGGATATCAGAACTTGATATGTTAATGCTCCAACCATCCAAATCATGGAACCAACAAGATCGTATCAGAGAATTATCGTTCTTAATTGGTTTTGAAAAATCAACACCACGACCTTATGCTGTTTTGCGAAGAAAAGCAGGTTTTTTGTATATGAAAGGCTTAAGTCATTCTATTGAAAACAAAGCTGGCGAGCTCACTAATTGGAACGGATGGATAGAACTTCAAACCGTTCCTATACATCCTGATGCAACACAACATAAAGCACAAGTCATTGCAGATGTAAATCCTGATATTTTATTACTTCAGGAAATAGAAGATAGAGCATCTTTTGAAGATTTCAATCAACTCATTTTACCAAAGTTTGACTGTAAATCTTTTGAACACTCTTTTGTGATTCAAGGTAATGATATGAATAGTTTAGAAATGGGAATTGCATTGCGACAAGGTTACAAACTTGAAGCTGTTAGAACCCATAACATTAATACCATAATTAACGATGATGGTAAAAACCTCATTGAATATGAAATTACCACACCATTAAAAGAAAAAATCTGGTTACTTAATGCTTACCTCCAAAAGCAAACAAAAGACAAAAAGCAAGCTGATAATATTAGAAAAAAACAAGTTTATAAAATTGCTGAAGTTTACAAAAAGTTAATAGCTGAAGGCAAAAACAATGTCATAATTGCTGGTACATTTAACGCACCATCTTATTGTAATTCCCTATCGCCTTTAATCCAAGATACAGACCTGAAAGATATTACAAAGCATCTCTCTTTTGAAGTGGATATTGATAAGGGAAACGATGGCACTTATTTTAGATTAGGTGCTTACAGAATGGGTGTAAATATTAAGCAGAAAGATTATATGTTGTTCTCGCCGGCTTTATTCAATAAAATGAAAGATAGTGGCTTAAATCGCAGAGCGATGTGGCCTGAAAAACGCCCACAGTGGTCTATTTATAAATCTGTTACTAGTAAAAATATTGCTGCTAGTGAGCATCCTTTGGTTTGGGGGAAGATATCTACTTAATCTTATTTATTTCCCTAAAAGAAAAGTCCTTTAATGCGTCATTTATGAAAACATGTAATCCATTTTTTACTTCTTCAACCTTGTCTTTTGACAAATGCTTTGTTATCGAAGGATGAAATATAATTCTTAATTGCTTATAAAATATAATAAGTCTATTTGAAGTATCTAAAATCGAATTATAATCTTCTTGAACAACAGTTTCTTTTGGTATTAGAATCTCGTTCTTGTAATCTACATAGAAACCCGAATTCTTTAAATCATTAAATTTTATAATTCCCTCGACTCTACTCATTGCTGTACTTACATTTGATAAAACAAAAGCAGCATCAGATAAAAATTGTAATGTATTATTAAGCCACTTTCTTGAAGTTTTTGGAGGCTGTTTTTTAAGCTTTCTACTTTCCCATTTGTCAACTGTTTCGAATAAAGACATTCCAGTTTCAATAAGCATTTGTAGTGAATGCCTTATTTCATGGTTTTTAAAAAATTCTTTTGCATCTTTAAGTAAATAAACCCTATATCCATGACTATGCAATAACACTAATATTGCTTTAATGACTTCTTCAGAACTTAATATTAATAATGAACTTGCACTACTGTAAGATGCATTCTTTTTAACTAATAATGAAGAATCTGATTTTAAGTTTTTAGCATTTTCAAAAATATCAAAGTGTAAATCTTTGGATTTTCTTTTGATAGATTAATAAAGGTTATTTCTTGCATCTAATTTTTAATTGGCTTGAGGTTCTTAGAAGCTTCCAATAATTCGTAATCTTCATCAATACTATCCAAATCTTTTATATTATTCAAGATTTGAAGTATGTAACTATTGTATTTTACTTTTAACCAATCATATTTTATTTTAACTCTTTCATCTGAAGAACCTAAACCAGCTTTAATTAGTTTTTCTAAATTAAACAAATATGGAAGTAAATCATAGTTTGGCTCATCAAGTTCAAAATTAGCTTTTTCAATAAAATCAATATAGTAATAGCCATCATCATCTTTGTTCAAACATTCTAGTATGCTTTCCTTCTCGAATTCAGTATCATTATGATCACTTTTAAATATCATTCCAGCTGCAATAACTTCTGGGTCTACTATAATTCTTGGATAGATTGCCTTTTTCGATTCCAAGATATAAGAATCAACCAAAGCTGGTCCTAAAATAAAATCATCTGTATGAATCATTTTACCAAGGCAAACTCCGCCTCTAGCCAAATATCCTTTATTGGCAAATTCAAAAGCAATATGTAATAAGTCAAGTAATGTATAGAAAACCTCACTTTTCTCTTCAATCTTGAATGAAATAACTATTGAATCAGAAAACTGTGTTACTTTTTTTGATTTCGAAACTCCGCTATCATAATCAATAACAATCATTCTGGCTATATCAATGATTTGCTTGATGCTTTTAATTTTTTTAACATTGTCTTCATCATCATTAATGGTTTCGTTTACATGCTCTTGAAAACCAAGAATATCAATAAAGCAACAAATTCTATTTTCGTAATTCATTTCATTAATTTATTAAGTCTGTGATCGATATGTGGGTGTTCCCATTTACCAGTTATGTTATATAGTTCAAAATAAATAAACCATTCTTGTGTCCAAGGAATTATTGTATCGTAAATGTTGTGATTTCGTGAGTTCCAAACTAAGTCATCTGATTCAGCATGGTAAAGACAAAGTGAATTATCTGATGGAAACATATGTATTTCGTTATTATACTCAATTTGTGGTTCATCAACTAAAACCTTTGGAGGTTTTACTGCATTATAAGTTATTGTATATCGATATTCAGGTGATTGATCTGTAGGCTTACAAATACCTTTTACAATAAGAGAGCCTTTACTTATTTTGCATTCCAAAAAATCAAAATGTGTTTCCAGTAATTTTTTTTCTCGGATTAAGATTGCTCTTTTGATTAAATCAGCTCTCAACGATTTTTGACTTCTCTTCTTATGAAATTTACTCCCCGCCATAATTAGTATGCGGTTTATTTTTTACACTACCAGAATCACTAACTGCTCCATCTCTCGTTGTATAGGCTTCGCCAGAAAGTATGCTAGTAGATTGTGCTCTTAAAGCACTTTCTTTAGCGTCAACATCTTCATCTGCTCCTAACGGAAACTTATCTCCAAAGTGTTTTCTCCATAACTTACTAGCTTTCATTTGATTAGGTTCATTCTCAATTGCTTTAGTAGCATCTTCAATAAAACTATCTAGATTAGAAAGAAAATTATTTTTTCTAGCATTGTCATAATCAGAAAACAAATCGTCATAAGGCGTTCCAGGAACAATACATTCGAAATTATAATTTAAGGACTCCTTTATAGCCTCTAACGTTTCTTTCATTGAAACATCGTCTCTATCGTTATATTTTATATTTTTTTCTACAAGTATACACATGGCTAGACCACTAGGCATTTTATTCCTTTTAAAATCTCCCCAACCTTTCAAAAACTTAACTATTCTAACTAATTGTCCATTACTATCTTTGGCTCCAGCAAACCAATCTACAACCTCTTTTGGGTCACTTTCTTGTAAACCCTCTTCTTTAACCGCTAGACGAGGATGACTCCAATCATCTTGAAAATAATAAACTGGAAAATCAATATGATAATCACCTGCATAAACAACACGGATACATTTTTTTCTATGTTGAGGATCGGTTGATGTAGAACCTGTGACAGCATCTTTAACCCATTTCTGTAGAGTTGTTCCTGTTACGCCAACCTCTCTTTTAAAGTAAATTCCGTCATCTAAATCACAATCATCATCTTTGGTTTCAATAGTAGTTTTCATCTTGTAACTACCTTGAATATAAAACTCAGGTACATATTCTAGATGATTATCTTTGAAGTATTTTCTGATTCTTTCTCTCAATACATTTTTTGATTCCTTAAGACGATTTTTCTTTGCTGTTTTGATAGTTAAATTATCGTTATAGTCTTTAAAAAGTTTGTTACAGTTAGCCATATTATATATTTTCTTCTTCGGTTTTTTATTATTTTCTTTGAGCAAAAGGTAACTACCTATTGCTAAAATAGGTATCCAATACATCTTTGCAATTTTTTTGGTATTCTCTAGTTGCTCGTTCTGCTAAAGCCTCTAATTTATTTGCGTCTTTTTCATCCATAGCCACTTTAAAATTGTCATCAAACTCTAAATCAATTCTGTGGTAATTAAAATCAGGGTTAAAATTATTAAGGACAGAAATAGAGTTATGTACAATTTGTGACTGACTTTGCATAAACAATTCTATAATTCTCTTTTTCCAGATCCAATAAAACACTTGCCATCGTTTTTTCTTCTTTGCATTAGAAAATATTTTTTGACCAGTCCCTAATGACAATAAATCGATATCAGAAAGCTCTGTTTCCAATCTGGTTTGCGCTTCAATTAAAGCAATCATACTTGGATTATTAGCATAAACACCTCCATCTACTTTATTTGTAAAACTCTCAATGGTTGTTGAATCTATTTTTTTGAAACTACTAGAATACGAATTAAAAAAAGTTGGAGCTGCAGATGTTGCCATTGCTGCCATATACATAGGTATATGTTTATCTAGAATCAAATCTGAAGCATGTGGTGTTTTAAGTACTTGTGTTGATCCATCCATTAAACTATAGATAGGGATTAACAGTTTAGTTTTTGCATGATCTATTCTAGGATGACCTTCCTCGACATGATATTCCTTAAAAATATCTTTAAGTAATTGTTCTAATGGCTTGTTACTATAAAAAGCTCGTCTAAAAATATTATATCTTATCTTTCCAAAAATAGTGTCTGCGTTGTCCTTATAAAGTTCAAGAATCCTTTTTGCTGGAACACCTAAGGAAAGAGCAAGTGCTATAATACCACCAGTAGATGTACCACTAATTACATCAAAGTGCTTATGTATTTGGCCTTCTCCAATTTCCTCTTCTATTAAGGCTAGAAACTTTGCAGGAAAAACACCTTTAATTCCTCCTCCATCAATGGATAATATTTTTAGTCTTGGTTGGTCTTGCATACAATTATTATAATTTCTTTAACATTTACATCAATAAGTTCTCCAACATATAATTGCTGACAATTTTAATTAGTTTTTTGCAATATTCTGACAAATTGTCAATAACCACAATCAAACTCTACGAAATTTGTAATGTGTTAATATTTTGTAACCTAAAACTCGTTTTCAAATTGATTAAAAATTAATTATCTTTAAAAACGATTAACCCAGATATAGATTTTTACAAAAGCTAATGGATTTTCATTGGCTTTTTTTGTTTGTATAAAACCTACTTTCATTCTTAAATTTTTGATGTATGAATAAGTCGTTTTCAGTATTAAACTCTGACCAAATAAACAAATACGGATATTTCTTTCCCATCTCCACAATGGAAGACATGATGTGGATGAAAGCGACAGAAGGTGTCCCAATGCATCTTGGTCACGACATGCATCGTCCTATTGGCTGTATGATTCCTTATGCATTATATTTTGAACCTTATTTAGTGAGAAATATAGGAATAACATTAATCCCAGAAACTGATGAAGAAAACAAACAGATACATAATTTTAAAAGATATAGTGCTTATAAAAATGTTACTGATGATGTCGATAAAAATAATGGTGCATTACTTGAACTATTAAAAGACAAAGTTTCAGAAAATTACAAATATTTATCAGCTAGTACACTTGCCATATTAGACAAAAACATATTGGCTACTGTTTTTCCAGAGCTTACTAAATTAAAAGATAAAGACGGATTAATAAAAATAGCAGATTTAAAAGAAAATTTTACTTATAAATTTCATGGTGTTTTTGTACACAATTCATTACCACTTTGTATATATTCTCATAGTTATTTTAGAAAATCATTGTCCAGACTCAATAACTTTCATTACTTGTTTTTAGACGAATTAATGTCTCATCAGGACAACGAAGAAGTTACTCTTAAAATAGGGCTTGATTGGGATATCATTGGGTATGCTCCTACCTTCCTACAAGCTATTGAGTTAGAGTTTTGGTTTGGCCCAAAATATGATGACGACATTGCAAACATAAGACCAGGACTTACTAAACACATCTGTAGTGATTTTGAAAAAAGTTATTACGAAGTATCAGCAACAGAGTTCTATTGGAAAAAAAACAAAGAACTAAAAGAATTTGAATTAGAAGAATTAAGAGAAGAAAATGCTCCAACTTTAGAAGATTTTTTTGGGTGCAGGTATGTTCATTCTATTTACGATACCACTAAAAATACGTTTGTTCATTTTGATGGAGCTATTCGAGGATATTCATCAGATTTATATTTTGACAGGATAGACCAAAATATGACTGAATTTGGAAGAAGAAGTGATTATACTAAACTGTTTAGAATAGATGGTAAACTTGAACTAAAAGATTGGAAAATTCTAATCACAAAGTACATGCAAGGCAACCCATTAATCTATGAGTATTTTGATATAGATAAACCAAAATCTCAATTTGGAAGTGAGCACACAAAAAAAACATTGCAACAAGAGTTGGTACCTCAAAGCATTGACGAGGGAGATGGTATTAGACTTTTAGTATCCTATCATCAAAAAAATGAAGGCTTTAAAGAATATAGCCACAGTGTATCTATATATGATGTTATGGAAAGTAATGGTGAAAGCCAATCAGTTCTTGAATATGATATTTTAGAAATTAAAAAAGCATTAGATAGATTAAACAAAAATCTCTTTATTAAAGAAGATACTTTCTTTGGAGTCATAGAAGATGATTATTGGAATATTCCATGCATATTTCACAGTGATGATAATCCTCAAGAGGATGTAAAAATCACGCTACTTGCAATTAAAAAAATATTTGATAAAATAACTGAAAGAGGTTTAGATAAAGTGATTTCATTTACACTTTCATGGAACATGGAAGACAAGGAAGTTAGAGTAAGTTGCTTTGGCCACATTAAAGATTTGCAAAAGTGGTTATTAAGTTTTGATGAGATTCCAACAAATCGTGAAGCTTTTAAAATTTGGCTAGACAATCAAAAAAAATATTTAAATACAAATTATGAGAGGCAAGAGGAAAAACCAAAGTTTCAGGATATTTCTCAATTCGATGGTGTTATTTACATTAAGAGAAAAATTGTAGAAGATAAATTTGAACCCACTCCATCAATTGAAAACAAGCAAATAATATGCACTATCAAAATCCCAAATAACAAACATTATTCCGATATAAAAAATGGCTATATTACACCTGTGATGGCTTGCATTCCTACAAAATCCATATGTAGTAAGTCTAATCTTGATTATAAGATTAGCCCATATTCAAAATTTTTAGATGATGATGTTTACACTAAAATTGAGAAATTTGAAGGTCTATGCTATTATTGGTCTGATAAACCAATTAACAAATAACTCTAAAAAATCACGCTTTAATTAATGAATGAAAAAATAATTGAAATATTCGAAGTCCAAACAGATGCTATTGCAACCAATAGAGGTTTCTATTATCAATACCTTTGCGTATTAAAAAAATGGATTGACAATTTTATCAATGAGAAAGATATTGAAACACTTACTGAAGTTGAAGATGATATTAAAGAAGTAGGTCAAGAACTTATTTTTACTCAAGTAAAATCTTATGCATCTTCATTTAGCCTAAATTCTGTAGAGATTAAAAAATCTCTTTTCAATTTTTATATACTCTTCTTAAAATACAACTCGATAAATGAGAAAATTTCATTTTGTTTCTCAACAAATACCTCAATATCTACCAAAGAAAAATTACTTTCAAAATGGGTAAATGATATAGGACTTAAAGACAACGCATTATTATCAATCTGTTCTAAAAAAGTACAAGAAATCTTAATCAAAGAGATTAAATCAAGGAAAAACAAAAAGCTAGAAAAAAACATTATAGAGCAAGAAAGAGAAGAGATTAAAGCTGTTAGCCAAAACGCGATAACTCTAATAAATACAGAAGTATCAAAATTTATAAAAAACATCATTTGGGAGTTTGATAATAAATCTCCTGAAGATTCAATTATTGTTATTAAAGAGGAAATATTCACTATTTTAAAACACTCAAAATTTCAAAACAAACCTGTCTCACTACTCTTTAGTGTTTTTCTATCAGAAATCTATAAAAGTTCACAAAATAAGAAACAAGAAGACAGGTCACTAAACAAAAATATTATTTATAGCCTATTGAAGCACACTGATAATGAGCTTAAAGAATTTGTAAATAGCAAGCTAACCAAATTACTCAGACTTGAATTTGAAGCATTAAAATATGATGTAGAGCAAATCAAAACTCAACAAAAAACTCATGAATCGGAAATAAATTTACTCAAGAGTCTATCCAAAGAAAAATCAAAAACATATCCTAAAAACCTAAATCTATTACCTGATGTATATACTTCAGAAATGTTAGGCTGGAAGAAATTTTTAACTCAAATAAATAACGCATTAAAAGAAAAGAAAATGGTTTCAATATATTCCGAAGGTGGAATGGGTAAAACTGCATTTTCTAAAAAATATGTAAAAACCTTCGAAGAATATGACCACTTAATATGGGTTAATGTAGAAAATTCAATTCCAAACTCATTTTTACTGGATGATGTACTCATATCTAATTTAGGAATTGAATTCACTAATAGTGATAATATAAAGCAATCATTCAACTTAATATTAAACGAGTTAAATAAAATTGCAGGAACCAATCTTTTAATAATTGATATACAAAAGTGTGAAGATGAAATTTCAGATTTAAAGTCCCTTTCATCACTTTCAACTTGGCAAAAATTAATCCTTACGCGAAGTCGCCACAAAACTATTACTTCCATTAAATTACCAAGAATTAGTTTTGAAGAAGCAAAACAAATCTATTTATCAAATTCTGACAAAGAGAAGATTGAAGATAAATTATTTCATGATTTTTTTAACTACATTGATTTCAATGTTCTAGTTGTAGAATTGATATCTAAAACAATCGAAAACAGTTTTGATTTGACTTTAGACTCAATCTTTTCCTCATTAAAAGAACAACGTTTAGACAATGAGGATTTAGCTATTGATATAGATATAAGTAATGAGCCCAAACCGATTAGATTATTCAATTTTCTAATTGAAAAATTCAGTTTACCAAATCTTAAGAGTGGTGAAAAAAACTACTTAGATTTTCTTGTTTTACTCCCTTCAAATAATATTCTAGTAGAAGATTTAATTCTTATTAACGGAAAAGAATTCTACAATCAGAATAAAATTCACATAATGAACATTTTAAACTCATTAGAGAAAAAAGGTCTTATTGAATTTGGTGAGGATAGAAAGAGGATAAATATTCATAAAATAGTTCAAGAGGTTATAATATATAACCAAAGAGAACAATTTAATCCATTTATATCTAGTATGTTTTTTATTGGCTGGTTAACTGGTAGAATTGAAGAAGGCTACAACTCTCCAAAAAAATCTTTTAGATTTTTAAGGTATGCAGAGTCAATATTAGAATCTGTAAAAGAGCCTTACAGAAGAAGTGTATACCAACCGCTATTACTTTTAGAAAACGAGTTGTTATTTGCAAAGAGATTCTATTTTAAATCCTTAAATGAACTTCCAAAATTAATTGATTTAGCAAAAAGAGGAGAAAATTATCCTGGTCTTAATATAATAAGTTTAGGTGTTATGTATAATAATTTAGCGTTAGGTTATGCAGAAAATGAAAATCACAAAAGCGCATTAGTATACTTTAAAAAAGCACTAACTATTTTCAAAAAAAATGAAGAAAAGGCTACAAACAATATTATTGTCGCTTCAAATAATCTATCAAATATTTACTTGAAAGATAACAACCTAATTGAGGCTTTAAAATACTTTAAGCAAGTTCAAGATATCAGAAAAAAATATTCCCTTTACAACGATCAACAATTAAGTATTGAATACAGAATTCTTGCAAAATCATATGCTTTGGGAGAAGACTATGATAAAGCAATAGAATTAGTGAATTCCGGAATAACATTACATAAATCACTTTCGTCTCAAAATAGAAATGATTTTTATTTAGCAGCCTATTATAGCGAATTATCTGGTTTTCATATAAAAAATGGAGATGCCGTACAAGCAATTCATAATCAAGAGATAGGTATAAAAATTTTAGAAGACATGAACCTAAACAAAAGTGAGTATTTATATAACATGTATCAAATAGCCGCATTTCTATACAAGTTTGATAGCCAAAAAGACAAAGAGACAGAAATGAAAAAGAAAATTGAACTATTCGAAATAAATAAAAACTAATTAATAACGAAAAACCTCATTGAAAATGGCAATTAAAACATCTTTAATACTCTTTACAATGGCAATCAATAATTCCCTCATAATTCCAAAAATTTAATAATAGATTGTAATATCACGAGTGCAATAGCATATTGTGACTTTTCATTTGACAAGTAAATAGCTTCATCAGTTTGAGACAAAAAACCAAGCTCTAAAAGAATGCTTGTTGTATCATTATGATTCTCTCGTAACACTTGAAAATTGCCATATTTTATTCCTCGGTTTTTAATACCAAGTAGATCTGCTAATCCTTTTTGAACGGTAAATCCTAAATAAGCAGATTCTTCAGCTTGCACTTCGCTTTTAGGATGAATATACACTTCTGTTCCTGCAGCTGTTCTGTTTATTGCTTGATTGCAATGTATCGAAATAAATATATCCGCTTTTAGCTTTTTAGCTAGCTGTGTTCTATCTCCCAGAGATACCAAGGTATCAGTATAGCGTGTAATATATAGATTCAATGAGTTATTTAAAACAGTCTGATTAAGAACTAGCATTTTTGAAGCGATACGCAACACAATATCTTTCTCCTTTGTGTTATTAATAGCCACAGCTCCAGCATCTATTCCACCATGGCCTGGATCTATAATTACAATTGGATTTTTGTTTTCTACTAAAGGTTTCTGAGCATAGGAAGTATTGGAAAGTACAATACCAATTAATGTGATGATAACATAGTGTGTCGTTTTCATAATTCAAGTTTTAGTTTACACAAAATGCAATGATTTCATTCTTTTCATAAGAATCTTCCAAAGTTTAACACGAATTAGAGTTAAAATTTAATGATTTTCTTCCTTCACCTTCATTTCATAATAGATTTCGCAAAATATTAATCACTAATCGCCTTATACCAATAATTATCGGAAGGCTAAATCAAATCAATTATGAAAAAAACAATTCTTATGCTAATCGCAATGTTGTTTGTATCAACATCAAGCTTTGCACAAATTGGAGGTATTGAAGACTCTGTAAATGATGTTTCTGACACCATTAGAGCAATCTTCCCTATTATTCTTGGGGTAATCTTCCTCATCGGTTTTCTATTTAACGCAGGTCATTTCTTTGGCGAAAACGCAGATCTTAAAAAAGGAATTACGCGTGTTCTTGTCTTTGTACTCATTGCTGGTGCAGTAGTAGGCATCTTCACTTACCTAATAAGCATCGTAGTATAATGACCCTCATCGAGGGCTTAATTAGATTAGCTGTATGAAGAAATACGAAGTATATAAAAACATAAGGAAACGGGCTATCATTTTTGGATTGCCTGTTTCACTATTTGCGCTAATGATGATTGCCGTACTGGCTTCGCTTTTGGTTATCATCTTCTCGTTCAGCTTTGCAGTTGTAATCGGTGTTTTGATATTCAACGCTACACTATATATAACATTGACAAAATTTGCACACAACCCACAACTGCTTCAATTCTCAAAAGTCTTTCCAAAGATTATCAGCAATAAAAAACCAACAATCATCTATTATGAATAAGATAAATCTACAGTCATATTATCCTATTGTAGATATTCGTAAGAATGTTGTATTTGCCAATAATGGTAACATTGTGCTATGCTTTAAAGGCACTCTCCCTGAAATCTATTCTTTATCTGAAAAGGATTTTGAGGACATACATGGATCATGGTTTCAGGCTGTAAAATCCTTGCCGACAGGATGTGTAGTCCATAAACAAGATATCTATATCAAGAAAAGCTATTCTTCAGAGGAACTTCCAAACAACACCTTTTTGGAAAAAGCAACGCACAACCATTTTAAAGGTCGTGAGTTTATGGAACACCAGAGCTATTTATTTTTCATTCTGACTAAAAACAATGCACTCAATAATAGCAAATATGTGAACCCATTTAAAAAGGTGTCGAAAAAAGTAGTCCAGGAAATCGATGAGCATATTGAAAGTTTTATTGGTGCTGTAAGCGATTCCATTTCATTTATCAATAACAGTCGAAAGATGGAATATCTACCAATGGATGCGAAAGCAATTCATGCATTGACCAATAACTTCTTCAACGGATTCAATAACGGTTTTGATACGGATATTCTTCTTGATAAAAATAACACCAACATAGGCGAACATTACTTTGATACTTTGTCTGTAAATAGTGAACTCTGTTTTGGCGAAAGTGTACAAACCAGCAAAACCAATGAACATTTTACATCAGACGACTTTGTTTTTCATCAAGGTTTTATTGATGGTCTCGGACTGACCTTAAATGAGAACCATATTGTCAACCAAATCATTTATCTCGATGACAAGCAGAAATGGCGCAAGCAATTAGACAAAAAAGTGGATGAACTCAATAAGAGTTCCAACTTTGGCTCACAGAATAAAGTCGTCCTAAAGAAGATTCAACACATCTTGGATCAAATTAATGCAGATGATAGAGCTCGTGTTATCCGAGGTCATCTAAACATTATCTATTGGGCTCGGAAAGCCCGAGAGCTAGACAGAATATCCTCAAAGATAAAGACTGAGTTCAAGGAAATTGACATCATCCCATACTATCCTCGAGGAGAAGAACGCAAGAATTATATTTTGAATAGTTATTTCTGCTTTTCTTCCAACTTTTCAAATGAAGATTTGTATGTAACCGATTTAAAACATGCCTTGTGCTTGCTGATAAACAACAGTAACTACAAATCGGATAAAACAGGCATTATCTTCAACGACAGGGAACATAATATTCCGGTTCTCAAAGATGTTTGGGATGAAAAAAAGAAACGCATCAAGGCACGAAACTTTGCCATTTTTGCACCTACTGGAGAAGGAAAATCGTTTTTGGCCAATAACATCTTGCGTCAGTATTTTGAGAGTGGTGTGCGATTGGTCATCATCGATTTGGGTGGTTCTTACACCAAATTTGCCAAACTTTATCCTGAACAATATACCGTTTTACGATATGAAAGCGGAAAGAACTTGGGCATCAACCCTTTTTATATCAGTAATCTTGATGACTTGACTCCAGACCGTTTAGAGGATTTATCCGTTTTCTTATTCGAACTCTTTACTTCAGACATCAAAGCAACCAAAGCACAATCGGTTTCGGTTAAAAAAATATTACGCCATTATTATAGTAGTGAGTCAGAAAATCATTCACTCGAAGGCTTCTACAATTTTATAGAACTACAGCAGGAAGATCTTCTGAAAACCTTAAAAATCCATCCCGACTATTTCAACATCACGAGCTTTTTGCATGTCATGTCTGAATATGTCGGCGATGGTCTATATAGTTTCCTGTTTGAAGTCAGCGAAGACCAAACCTATAAAATTGAAGACAAGCGATTGATTGTTTTTGAACTGGATGAAGTCAAGGACAATAAGGAAATCCTTTCTGTAATGTTGAAGCTGATAAAATCAGCTATCCAGAGAACCATCTGGAAAAACAGAGCTGAAAAAGGTATCATATTATTCGATGAGTTTGCCAAACAACTGAAATTTGAAAACGTTTTGGAAAGCGTAGAATTTTATTACCAAGCTATTAGAAAACAAAATGGTGCCATTGGTATTATTCTTCAGTCCATTAATCAGCTGCCAAACAATTCTACTTCTGCAAGTATTCTGGAAAACACTCAGGTCATTTATAGCCTGAATAATGAAAAAGGTTACGATGAGCTTCAAAAACGCTTGAACCTTTCAAGCCACGATTTAAATCAACTAAAATCCATTAAAAACAACTTAGCTGGACCACGGAAATATACTGAAATGTTCATCAAAATCGGAAAAGAGAGTAACATCTTCCGTTTGGAAGTCCCAAAACAGGTTTATGCTGCCTACCTCACTGATGGTGCAGAAAATGAAGCGATAATGACGCTTTATGAGAAGCATCAAAATATGGAAAAAGCAATTACTGAATATACATCTTAAAACAAATTAAACATGAAATCGAAGATTCACGACTACCAAAACAAATTTTTAGCAATGAGTAAAAAAACAATTTTAATTCTAGTAATGGCAATCCTTTTCAGCGTAAAAGGAAATGCCCAAGGCATGCCAGTTTATGACAACACTAATTTTATAAGTCTTGCAAAATCGCTTATAGAATCGGCAAAACAAACGTCCCAACTTTTAAAAACTGTACAGTTTATGAAAGATGCCAAAGAGAGCATAGAGAAAGTGACCAATGTGGTACAACAGTTAAACGCTGTAAATGAGATAGCTAATAATCATCAACAGCTATTTAATGTGCTTCAAAATGACCTTAACAGCATACTAAGTTCGCCTTACATTAAAGCTGAAGAAGTAAACGCTGTAACTAATTCTTTTAATGACATTATAGAAAGTTCA
This sequence comes from uncultured Flavobacteriaceae bacterium, assembly GCA_945788155.1. Lineage (GTDB taxonomy): Bacteria > Bacteroidota > Bacteroidia > Flavobacteriales > Flavobacteriaceae > Pontimicrobium. Next base: position 58,190 of record CALZKX010000218.1, on the reverse strand, counting down.
CTAAACACCGTTGAATTTATTGATGAAATACTGTCAAGTGATCATCTAAAAATGACTGATGCAGAACGTGCTGAAGTATTAAAAGACAAAGAGCGTGAATCTAATGAAATGGTGGCAGAAATTCACTTAAAAACTAAACGCTACCGAGACATTATTTCTTTTAGAAAAATGCAGGACAAAATCAATAACAGGGAAACAAGCTATTAATTATGGCAGCAAATTTCTTTTTGGGGATTGGATTAGAGTACATCGATGCTGTATTTCAAACGATACAGAATAGTGATTTTTCGCAATACACTATTGCTGGCATGAAAACACTCGCTGTACTCTTTTTTTTAGTAAATATCCTTAAAAAATACAATGAAGGTATTGCTGATAAAGAGGGTTATACTTGGGGATTGAGTCCAGGTGAATTGGCGAAGAATTTTGCAATTGTGCTTCTGGTCATTTTCTCTACTCAGATTTTAGGCTTTTTTGACGGTGTGCTTGTGGCAATTGAAGGTCAGTATAGAAATACTGCGCCTGCGCTACTGCCACTTCAAATGCAGGATATTCCCATTGAAGAGGATGTTGGTGTCATGGAAATTATGAAAAAAGCAATGGCATTATTATACGAGGCTTTGGTTACGCCACTTTTTGGTTGGAAAATTATCGCATTCATAGTAAGTCTTGGACTCTGGATTTTAGACCTTTTTATTTATCCTCTGTTTTTGGCCGAACGTTATTTTCTGTTGGGAATCATGCAAGCCTTTTTCCCTCTGGTACTGAGTCTTGCTGTCTTTGAGAAATTCCGCTCTATGGCTTACAATTTCTTCAAGCTTTATGCAGCAGTATATATGCTTGTACCAGCCTTCTTTTTGGTCAATGTATTCATTAATGCCATTTATACAGAACTCAATACCAATTTCTGGTTCAATCTTTTTGGGACAGATGTAGGCAGTAACTTTTTTGCACCTGTGGTACAATTAGGTTCTGTGGTTTTTATTGTATTCCTGAAATTCAAATTATACAAACGAGCTACTTCTTTCACTTTTAGACTTTTTACTGCTTAACCGAAATTATATATTATGAAAACATCATACAAAAACATATACGCCGTTCTTAAACTCAATCGATTCATCGTCCTTGCAGTCGTGATTTGTGCATTGGGTTCTAGTGCATTTTCTGGATGGATAGTTTACGACACTCATAAAAAAGCACTCAATAGTTCTTTTGCCATAAATACAGACGGAACGGTAATTCCCTTAAAATGGGTAGCACAAAAGGAAAATTTTCAAGTTGAAGCTTTAGCGCACTTGGAATTGTTCCACACCTATTTCTATAACATCGATGCCAGCAACTACGAAAAGAATTTAGAAAAAGCGTTATGGCTCGGTAATAGTTCTGTAGATAACCTTTATCGCCAGAAAAAAGCCGATGGTGTTTACAATCGGTTATTGCAATATTCACTGGTCCAAAAAGTGCTGAGTGTAGAATCGCAATTAGACCTGACAGTTGAACCTTACCAGTTCCAAACCAAAACCATATTTGAAATTAATCGAGGTACTGTGGTCGATACTTATGAGTTGGTTTCAACTGGAAACCTCATAGTGGTTGACCGTAATTATCCTAAAAATACACATGGACTGTTAATCACAAATTATTTTGAAAACACCTTAAAAAAAGTTCAAAATGGACAATAATAATTATCATTCAAACACCACGTATTATGAAACTAGAAAAGAATAAAATCGTCTTTGGTTCTGTGCTGGCAGTCGTTTTAATTTTCATTACTTCCTATACTGTTTTAATGATGGGAAATGATGATGAAGAAAACGATAACCTAAAACAAACCTTAATCCCGGAACTTAAACAAGAACAGGAAGATTACTCTTCTAAACTCGATGCCATCAACAACCTAAAAGAAGTTCGTGAAACAAATGTGCCGAGCATTTATGATGAAAAACTTATTGATTCTCTTGGTTTTTACGATCCCGATTTGGTAGAAAAAGAAAAGCAGCGCATTGTGGACAGTATCTATAGGTTCGGCAAAATTAATTATTCTGAAAATCGATACCGCAATTCAAAACCGAAGCCAACTAATGATAAACCCAATGAAGATATCGACACCTCTGCTGAAGAAGAACTGAAAATTGAAGCAAAGGAAATTGGGTTGGAACATCAATTGTTCTTTGCATCCAATCCACAAAAGAATCCAAATTTCAATTTGCAAAACACAGATTCCACAATTCATGTTATGGTGGATGGAAACCAAACTGTAAAAACGCATTACCGTTTGCGAATGCGTTTGACGAAAGACGCGTTAATCAATAACCGTATTGTTCCGAAAAATACACCTGTTTATGGTTTTATAAGCTTTCAGCCTAATCGCGCCATGATTGATATTGAGAACATTTTGCATGAATCGGTAAAACTCAAAGCATTTGATTTACAGGATGGAAGCGAAGGTATTTATGTTGAAAATAGTTTTAGAGCTGAAGCCAGACACGAAGTAGTTGAAGATCTGGTTGACGACATCAATGTTGCTGGTGTACCTCAAGTTAGTGGTATTAAAAAAGTATTTCAGCGCAGTAACCGGAACGTCAAAGTTACGGTTGTCAATAATTATAAAATGATTTTAAAAGTCTCACAAAAAAAAATAATCTTATGAAAACTATAATCTTCACAATTAGCTTTGTTTTGGTTTCTACATTACTAAAAGCACAAAATCAAACGCAAATATTGGACACTATTTATGCCAATAATCATAAAAATGTAGCACTCTTTTTCCCTAACCCAATTCGTCAAGGGATTACAGGTTCTGAGAATTTTGCATTTACCTATAACCGTGAAAAAGAACAATATTTTGGATTACTACAAGCCACACCAGGAAACGAAAGTAATTTACTGATAATCAACAATAATGGTTCTATTTTTTCGTATATTATAAGGTATAAGGAAGTACTGGAAAAGTTGAATTACTTTATACCAGATTCGACATCAATTGGCAACGAAAAGCCATTTATTGGAGCTGTGGATGACGAAAATAAACATATTGATAGCTTCGATTTTAAAATCAATTATTATGAACGTTTTTGTTCGTATTTGGTAAAAAGAAGACAACGCATTGGCAAGCTTAAAAAGCGACATGATGGTATTATTCTAAAGATTGAAAATATCGTTTTTGATAAAGAGGAACTGTATTTTGTAATGACCATTGAAAACAAATCGTCTTTGGACTACGATGTGAATTTCTTGAACCTAACCATTCAGACCAGAAAAAAAGGCAAGAAAAAATCATTACAAAGCCTCTATTTAGAGCCTGTTTTTACATATAACTTGCCATCGAAAATTAAAGAGAATCAAACAGTAAAGTTGGTTTATGTAGTTCCGAAATTCTCTATTAGTGATGAGCGTTTGGTACTACTAGAACTCAATGAAAAGAATGGCGAACGCAACTTAAAACTGAAAATTTCAGATAAAACAATTAACAACCCAAATTAAAGATTATGAAAAAGATGTTATTTGCTTAATAGAGAATACTACACCAGAAAGTTATGAAGCTTTTTTGGCTATACACGACTTTGTACTTGTACCAATCAAAATTTCCAGCCCATAGGTAAAATTTACGACGCCATATAGCGAAGATTCTAATCTGCACATTATTAATGATTTCCCTTAAATGGGACGCTTTGTTTTAAAAGTATTGTAGATACGGCAGACCAAAACTTTATGAGGTCAAATTATGAATTTACAATTTCTTTAATTCTTTTTTCAAACCTCAAAATTGACTTTTCTTTTAAAAATATAAGATCATTTTCTGAATCTTTTGTCACCATAGCATCTAATTCTTTTCTTAATTTTTGCAAAGAATCAATGTTCTTTTCAACAAATATTTCTTCATCAAAAAAATTAACAAATGCAGAACTAGCATAATAAAAACTTTCTTTTTTAAAAAAATATTTAATTGCTTTTCTATATAATTTTTTACCTAAATCGGGTTGACCTGTTTTATATGCAAATAATCCAATAGTAGCCAAATTTATTGAATCTAAATCTTTTAAATTCGAGCTTTTTGTTATTACTCCCATCATAGGTTGGATATATGAGAGAGATTTTTTTACATTTCCTTCTTTGAGTGAATAATACGCAAGATCATTAATTAGTCCAAATTCTTCATTTTGTTTTAATTTCCCTTTAATTATTTTTTGAGTTATTAATCCTTTATTAGTAATATCAAAAGCTTCGCTATAATTCTCAAGCATAACTCCACTCAAATGAGAAGCTGCTCTATATGGTCGTATTGAAAATTTTTCGTCATGAATCCAACTTTTAGCATATACCAACGATTCTTCAAACTTATTTAATTTGGTATTAATATGAGCTTGTATTTCATTTGAGCTTTGATATAATTCAAATTTCTCTTTTTCTATGGGCTTCTTTTTATACCATAAGGATTGAGCAACAGAATTTTCAGAAGGGTCTATCAACGACAAGTCAAATAATTCTTCAGATTTTCTAAAATTGCCATCAAAATATTCATTTGTTCCAATAGCTCCAGCTAATTCAGATATTTGATAGTTAGTATACACTTTTCCGTTTAACAGCTTTCTTCCGAAGTCATATCCTTTAGTTTTTCTTCTCTCGATTTGAGAAAAAGCTAATTCGGCTGACAAAATCTGGGGATCATATTTATAATATTCAGATTTTTTTAAAATACTTATTGCTCTTCCAGTATCACCAAAATGGTTTAGCATTCTAGAGGCATTTCTTAATACAAATCCAAAATCATTATTAATAGTTAAAGCTGAATCAATACATTTTTTTGACTTTTCAACATGTCCAAGTTCAAAGTAATTAATTGCTTGATCAATCCATCTCACAGCATCTTTGGGCTCTTCGATAAGCTTTTTCTTATTCAGAGCAATATTAGATTTAATAGTCTTTTGCTCATCTTCTTCAATTAATGAAATACTGTCATCATTTTCTCTTTTGTTATCAAGCTTTAAAAATTTCTTAAGTCTAATTATATTGTCAGTATCATTAGTAACGATAGCATGTGAAAGAATTTCACCTGCAGTTGCAACATCTTTTTCTTCTTCCCATTTCACAATTTTATTATTAATATTATCATCCTTAAATTGAATTATAAGATCATTTTTTATGGATGTGTTTTCCAATGATCTAATAACTCTCTTTTCAGAATAAGTCTTACTTCTTTCTATCTTTGGTAGAATTCTTCTTTCGTCGGAATGATAAATTAATCCAGACATGATTAGTTTTTCTCTTTTAATTGGTAAATTCTTTTTGATTTATAACTTGCTTTTTTTGATAAAAGAATAAATCTATCCCTATACCTGTAAAGCCCATCGTTATTATTCTTTCTTAATAATTCATTTGGATTTCCTCTTAATTTAGGGTCTGGACAACATAATTGCTTGATAGTAAGCATTACTTGTTCAATATCTTTTTTATCAAGAGGCAACCCACATTCTTTATTTACATCGTAAATCTCATCTTTTATTACTAAATAAACTTCACTCGAAGCAGTCATTAAACTAGGTAATATTTGAGAAAACTTTCCAAGATTTTGATTGTTATTCCAGTCATCAAATTCGGTAATTTCTTCTCTTAATAATGCTGTGAAACTTAAATTAGTGAAAAATTTGACAATAACATTTCCGACTAAATATAAATCTATTTTTCTTCTATATAAATTCCAATCATCTGTCCATTGATGATTGTAAAGTATTTCTGGTGGAGCATATAATCTAGTATTAAAAATACTGTTCAAATCCTCCACCTTATCATCGTCGTCAAGATTCTCACCTATCCATTGTCTTGCACTACCAAAATCAGTAATTTTCGTTAATTGTTGCTCTATAAAATATAATAAATTGGATGGTTTAACATCTAAATGCCAGATTTCTTTTGCGTGAAGCTCACTTAATCCATGAAAAATATCAGCAATTGACTTAAACTTGTTTGCTAAATCTATCAAGCTATTATTCTCTATGCATTTTTGAATATTGCCATCCTTTGAATATTCGGTTATAAAATAATCAACTTTCTCATTCAGATCACCTTCAATAAAATAATGTTCATCAGCCGTAATAAACTCTACTACTGTATCAATTTCAAACTTTTTACATTTTTTTAAAATGTCTCTTTCTCTTCCAAATTTTGCGTTTAATCTATCAAAAATATCTCGACCACTAGGCTTAGCTAAATCTCTATAATCAAAAGCTTTCAAAAAACCTTTATGTCCATTTTTGCTTACTATATAACAAGTAGAGTATTTTCCACTAGTAGTAGTTAACTCTTCTACTTTAGATTCTACAAACCATCCATCATTTAATGTAACATTTAGTAATTTATTAGCTGGATATACTTTTTTTGCCATAAAATTCTTTAAATTCAATCTTAAAATAAATAACTTGTATAAAGATATAGATTTAACTTCAGTAAAGGACTTTTTGGAAAGTGAATTCACAAATAATCTTATCCCAGAAGTTAAATTATTTAAAGGAATAAGTAGTAGCTCCCAAATAAATGATTACTTGATGTCTTCGACAAAAAAATTTGAAAGACCAAGTAAGACTCAATCAAAAAATGGAAATTCTTATAATCTTTTACTGAATAATTTAAGTAACTGGTCTGATATGCCATTAAGAAAAGAATCAATAATTATTACAAACAATTTAGAGATCGCTAGGTCTTTTGCTTTTAAAAATGCGGCAGTAGACAATTTAAATGGAAAAGTCTTTCGTGTAATTCCAAAGAAAGATTCAAAATTGGTTGTTTGTCCTAAAAGCGATATTTGGTATTCATTTACTAAAGGACTTGGAGTAATTGGGTTAAGAGGAGTCGGTATTGATTTAATAGAATTTAATAGAAATCTCGCAGAAATAGCCTGTTCTATAATAGTTCAGGATTTTGATAATAATTGGGAACAATTTACAAATACAATTTTGAGTATTCAAAGTAAAAAATATAAAATAAATACAAAATTAAGTTTTAGAAGTCAATTAGTCTTTGATTGGATTATTAAACAACCTATAAACATCATATTAAAGTTTGAAGAAATTTTTGACCCAGTTTTAAATGATTTTGAAGTAACCAATTTTAATACGAATATAACTTTTGATGATTATTCCAATAATGAAATTTGGACAGATTCAGATGCATTATTAATTAACTTGGAGAAAGCGAATGGAATTATTTAATCCCATTCCACACACATTCCACTACGCTCCTATCGTCGCTTCGTAAAAAGAGTGTTCCATTTATTAAACTTTTTTTGGAAGATTTGAACCAGAATTTAGGCGTTTTAAATTCAGGGTATTCTGTACGTAAATACTAATTTGCCCTTCTTATTGGACCTGTATTGTTAATCATATAAATAATTTGTATTTGGAATTCTATTAAAATCAACTATCTGGAATATTACTTACAAATGTATCTTCCAATATCCTCTTGTACCACCAATGCGCTCTAAATATCCTTTTCCCTTAAGGCCATTAAGGTGCTTTTGAATGGCAGATTCGTTGATATGTATAATTTCGGCAATTCCAGAGCGACTTATCCGGTTATCGGATGATATGATTTTAAGGATTTCTTTTTGTCTGTGCGTCAATTCCTCGATAGCATCTATTACATCATCTTTTCCTTTATCTATTTGACCACCTATTTGACCACCTATTAGACCACCTATTAGACCACCTTCTTGACCACCTTCTTCATTATCTATTTTATCATCAACTTTAGTAGTAAGTTCTTTAGTAACAAAGGTCATTCTAAGAAAGTTTTCAGAAAAACTAAAGCTCTCTTTACCATAATGTTCTAAAATACGTGGAATACCAGAACCTAGTTGCTCTACCAATTCTAGGTCTTTAAATATGCGCATCAGTTCTTTGTTACGAGGGACTGAAAACCCTTCAAAAAATTCTTGTTTACTAAATCCTTTACTAATTCTTCCATTTCTATGTTTTTTTACTCTCCATAAGAGTATTCGTTCTCACAATCAAAGCACAAATTTTCAATCATGTCGTCTTTGTTAAATTCTTGACCACATTTTTCACAAGTTTCCGTATTTTTATGTATTGAATATTCAACAGATTCTATACCGTTTCTATCATATTTTTTAGACACCAAATATTCTAACCCACAACTTTCGCACTCTTTCGGTTTGTTAAACTCTCCTTCCCAAACAGCATTAGAATAACCACAATCTACACATTTAAAATGCTCGCTACTGCACCAATTACAAGAGCCTACATTTATAGAAGCCTGTCTTCCAATTCCCTTTGTCTTCGGTAAAGATTTGGCAAAATCAAATTCTGCCTGATTAGGGTCATCAATAATAACTTCAGTCCGTTCATCTGCTAGTTCTACTTCACTGAAGTATAAAGCACTTATACGATTATTATTCTCCTGACATATTTCACAGAATTCTAAATCATCATTATGTGAAAAATCATTTTGCAATTCTTCAATAATTACAAGCTCTTCTTTGGTAACAATATCTTTTTCAATAGTATTTAAAGCCTCTCCAACAATTTTAAAATATCTACATTTAGATTCAGAGAATTCATCTTTCAAATCTGGATGCAATATTTTTTTACCTTCTTTCTTCTCACAAAAATCGTCTGTATTATAGGATATAAAAATTGACTCTTCAATAGACTTTTCTTTAACGTAGTCTAAAAGACTGAATAAAATTAAAGCATCTGCAAAACTGTTTTTGCCTTTAAAAGGTGCTTTTTTTGCTAATGCGAATTGACCTGCCTTTTTATAAACTTTATCTTCAATTGGAATTAAAGTGGATTTCGTCTTAAATAAATTATCTATTAATTTGATATTATGGCTAACAGCATTCTGAACTTCTTCTTTCTTCTTGTTAAAACTTATTATGAAATCTTTGAAATAGTCTGTATCGTCTTTGTTGTCAAACAAAAAGTTTAGGATATCTTTTTCTCCTTTGTCTCCCAAAAGCTTTAATATTCTATTAAGTGCGGTATTGATATCTTTAAAATGTTTCATACTACCTTTCATCACAGTCTTATCTTTGTGGTCTTCCCATTCAGAGATAATGGTTTCAGGCAATAGAATAACTATATTGTTTTTTTCAACTTCTTTATCAATATAATCAAGTAAACGAACGGGTTCTGTTCCGTTCGCCAAATAAATCCATGTGTTTGTATCTAGACAGATATAATGCATTTTGATGATTTTTAAAAGCCAAGATAATACTTATTACAAAGTTTAGACAGTCAAATTGATAAGAATATCTTAAATAAGATGATTTATTTATTACTTAAAAATCGACCTCACTTCACTATAAATCTGTTCAAAATTCGCCTCAAAATTTGCTTCTGTAAATACCTGCTTCTTTACTGGCAATCGTTTTTCAATTATAGGCAATTTAAACTGAATTTTTCTATCCTTTCCATCTGCAAACGTGATAAATTCGCCTTCTTTTAATCTGAAGAATACATCAGCTCTAATTTTAGCGACCTCTCGTTCTCCTGTTGTAATTCGTGTATCAAAATTGAGATTGTGTCCTCGATTAACGCTTGTGGTTTCTTTCTTTACGATTTCAAAAAAACGTTCGTAATATTTCGCAGTGTCGGGATCGTTTACTTTTCCGAAGAATTGATAAGAAAGGTTGCTTAAAATCGCTTTACTCGCCTTATCGCCATACATCATATCGTTCTGGATTTTGTCCTGCATCACGTAAATCGTGGCAATATCATAACTACGCAATGTGGCTGGAATTCTATGCATATTTAATAGTCTAATGGTTGGTGCTTCTTCCAACAACAAAAACGAAGCATTTGAATTTCGTACACTCATTTGTTTGGTAATGGTATGAATAATTGTTGCGATTATTGGTGAATAAGCAGTTTCGTATTTTGGATTATTTACTACTGAAATCACTAAAGGTTTTTCCTGGTTATTTATATCTAGCGGAACATCATCTGCGGATAAGGTCATGAAAATGCGCTGTGTACTTATTTTCTTTAGCGCATTGGCCAGTGTGCTTTTCACACCAGCAGTTTGTCTGTCGGAATCTTTTCCGCTAATAAAAGCATCTGCCATCGCTCTTGATGTTGTATTTGAATTTAAAAAAGCGATTAGGCTCCCAGTGTCCAGAAATTGGTAAATGGCTATTAGATGTGGTAAGGTGCATAGATGAGGATATGAGGTTCTTAATTTCCAAATTAATCCGCCAATGAGACCTTCTGCTGCATCATTGAAGAATTTTGTTGTTCCTATACTTCCGGATTCTCTTTGCTCCAATAAGTTTTCAATAAGTACTCTAGCGACCTCGTTTACACTTTCTTCATTGGTCATATATCTTGGTGCTATTGGATTTACACGATCATAAATGTTATCGAATGAAATGACTTTAAAATCAATTTCATTTTTCTCAAATAATGGATAAGCCATTTCTGTAATTTCAAAATTCTTGTAATCGTGAATAACACCAGAAAATTTATATTTACTAAAATGCTGAAGGAAATTAAAAACGACACTTTCCGTTTTTCCACTTCCAGCAGAACCGATAATAGAAGCTCCTCGTTTGATGTTATCTATTTTGAAACTTCCTCGCTTGACCTTAAAATGTACTTGGTGTTTATTGTTAGAATCGAAAGTATCATTCTCCATATGAAGAAATACATATAAAACTGTATTGATAAGCAAAAGCGGACAACCGATATAAAGCAACTGTATAATCCATTGCATTATATAATGGCTCATTTTGAAAAGTAGTCCTAAACAAATTATAGTCAATATTAGATTTATAAAAAAGGCATATCGGGTCATTCTGAAAAGGCTAAAAAACACCAAGCTCATTCCAAATAATAACCCAATCGTAAATGTAATACCTTGTATTTCCATGTTATATACCTATTGAACCCGATTTAATTGCCACGTCCACACCACGTTTTAAATATCTAATAGTTTTGAGTGCCAATTGCACTTGATTAGTTGGAATACTCGCAATGGGCACTCCAGATTTTGCAAGCATTTTAAAAGCTAATGCTTTCTCACTAGCTGGCAATCCCAACAATGTTGTGAAGTATAACTTTGGATTTTTAATAAAATCTTTCTTCGACTTATACGATTCTGCATAGTTGCGTTTGTAGCCAAACGTTTTGTCAAAAGTGCTTTCGGCTTTTGTAAAAAACGCATCTCTGTCAAACCCTCGTTTTACAATTTTACCGTGCATCTCAACTTCAGAAGCTTTATGTTTAGACCCTGGCGACAAACTCACAGAATTGGAAGCATCCTTTCGACTCACGATGATATGAATATGACTTTGGTTGCCATCTTTTTTCATACCCTGAACAATACGTTTTCCGTTTAATTGATGTGGTGCTTCAGCTTCTAACTTGGCGATTTGAGTTTTTATTTTCTTTATGTTCTCTTCCAATTGCCCTTGTTCTATTTTCCGAATTTCATTTTTTAGCTGAAGTATTTTAGTGGCAAAAGGTTGGTTTTCTTTTACTTGTTTATCTGTGCCCTTAAACGTTCGTTGATGCTCAATTTTGGCGAAATATTTTATATCATCAACTGTTATCGGTTTACCATTGATTTCTCGATTGAAGGACGTTGCATAATCGTTCATTATTGCTCTGGTGTATCTTTTTAAATCTTCAGAATTATTCTGTAATTTCCTCAATTCATATTTACTTGGATTTACGGTAATTGAATAAAATTTAGGCTCTTTCTTTTTCAATTTTGCAGTATTACCATCGATTTCTTTCACAACTTCTTTGGCTTGGATTCCATCGCCGTATTGGTTAAAAAAATGCTCCAGATCCTCTTGTTCCAAACTTTGGTTTTCTTTCTCCAGGTACTCTACAAAATCGGCTGAACTTTGCGAATAATCTCCACCTAATTTTTGAGCTGTAATTGTGATGTACATAATTTTATAATTGATTATTAGGGTCTAATTTTTCTACAAACTGGACTTTATTTTCTTTGACTTCCTTCTCTAAAATGAGTTTCTTTTCTTTAGGTTCAAACTCCATAAACAAGGATTGCAACATTGCGGTTGTAGGTTTGTCATGGTTCTTTTCGATATCTTTAATGATGGCAATTACTGCATTGATTCGTTTTTTGATTTCGCTCTCCAATGTTTGCATATTTGGACCAATAGTTTCATTTGGCGAAATGTCATTATCCTCAAAAAAGTCAATCATTAGAAGCAATGTCATAGATTGAGATTTAGACATTTTTTTACAAAAATCCCTAAATCGCTCTGCAACTGAAGCTTTAATCCCAAGCTTCTCAAATCGTTCTTTTTCATATCCTTTATCCATTTTTTCTGAAAAATTTTATTGTTTTCATTAGGCTGAGAGCGTTTTTTCTGAAAAAACAATGCTAAAATCTCATTGAGCAAAACAATCAATCGCTCTAAACCATTGATTTTACTAGTGTTTTGAAAAAACCGAAAATTGAAACATCGCGCCAGCGTGTTACCCTCTTGCTATTCCTTTTCGTCCCGCTTTAGCGGGACAAAAAAAATACCATTACATCCAAAAATGTAATGGCTTTCATTGCAATACTAATTAAAATTTGATTTTTTAAGAATGTTATGATAGAAGTTTAAGAGTATCTTCAGTAAACGGCTCTTTTTGTTGCAGAATACAAAATAGTGGTATAAAAAGACCCCTAAAATTAAGAGGTCTTGGATTAATAATTAGACTTTAAATATTAAAAACATAGTCATAAGAATAGAGGTTTCTTGTGGCTTCTTCTTCCAAAAGCACATCATATTCTATATAATGCTCTTCGGCGTATCGTTTCAATTCATTTCCAAACTTATGTTCAACATCTTCTTTGGAAATCGTCATCAACCTTTGTTGTGTCTCACTATCGAGATTATTATAAGTGATATAAATCATGATGCAACTTTTTAATATTCGCTCGGAAGCATCAGCGTATCATTTACAAAAAATAATCGCAGTTCATCCAAAGGAAAATCGGTTACATTATATCTGTGGGTTTCAAAAATGTTGTCATTTCCATCACTATAATTAATGATGGCTTCACATTGCTTTTCAAACTGTTCTTTTTCAGAAAGCCGCTTAAAATCAATGGTAATAAAATGACTTCTATTTGATAAACTTTTTGCAATTACCGATGCATCTGTAATCAGCCAAAAGCATTCCGCTTCTTGTGCTAAATATTTCAATCCATCCGTAAATCGGGTTCCAATCAATGGAATTTTAAAGAACATTTCTGTTCCGCAAAAATGTTGCAATTCCTGTTTTATTTTGTTAACTTTATCATTCATTGTAATTCTATTTAATAAGATTAATAATGAAAAAGAGAGCGCATCTTTTGGATAGGAACGCTCTCTTTTAATTTTCAATTATTCAGTAGCGTTATCCTCGCCTTTAATTCCCAAAAGCAGGATTTCATCTACGACCACTTCGGTAACGTATCTTTTTTCTCCCTCTTTGGTTTCATAAGAGCGTGAGGTCATTTTGCCCTCTAATGCCACTTCTTTTCCTTTGCCTACGTATTTCTCTACGATTTCGGCAATATTTCCCCAAGCCACAATATTGTGCCATTGTGTGTCTTGTTGTTTCTCTCCCTTTGAATCTTTGTAAAATTCATTGGTTGCAATTGAGAATTTAGCGACTTTCTTTCCGCTTTCAAGATTTGTGATTTCTGGCTCGCTTCCTACGTTGCCAATTAACTGTACTTTGTTTTTTAGAGTACTCATAATTAAAAAATTTAAAGATTAATATTTACCTATCTGAACCATTCAGAAAGGTTTTGTTATTGATTTACTTATTATATCCAGAGCGTTTTCCTTCTTTTGTTTTTTTAACTTTTGTTCCGCTTCCTTTTTATTGATTTTGTAAGATTTCATAAGATTCATTTTAGATTTACTTCCCATAGAGCCGACGCTGTTACCTTTTTTTGTTGCTTGGTCTCTTTCAATATTCAGGTTTGTTAAGACATATAAAAAGTGCGATCCCGAGTATTCGGGAGAGCCTGGTTATGCTGTCGTTCAAAGCTGAATGTTGTTATTTTGCTGTCAAAAAAAGGTATGGCGGTGTTGGCTCGGGATGTAGGTCTAAATTCTTTGTGAAACACAAAATCGTAGGAAGTGGAACAAAACGCAAATACATTTTTCCTTATTTGGCGGACTTGATTCACGTTTTTTACTAGGAATGAAGTGTTCCTTTCCAGAGAAGCGGAAAGGGTTAACGTAATGGAAAGTCAAAAGTGTGGATTATGTTCAAGACTTTTGTAGAGAAGCTCTTTTCCTGTAATGAAGTGGTTGCCTGCTTTTCAGCAGGCAAGCATGGAATGTAGGGGAATGTGCTGAGTGGGTTAGGACGGGTCATTTATCTCATTAACGGTCTAGGCGATGAGTAGTTGCGTGGGTTAGCATTTAACATTTCAAGTGCAAAACAAACTGAAAACCCTCGTTGGTTCTCAGAAGTAGGCGAGAATAAGCAATTACTAATAACCATTGCTGCGCCTAGTTATTTATTATAAAATTCCAATTGAAATTCCTGAAATCAAAATACTCAAAAGCAAAACTGTTTGAAAAACCAATTCAATTTTATTGACTTTATTATCTCTCCAATGTTTTATAATCAATCTAAATGTTTTGAAACTTAAAATTATTATAGTCAAAAATGCTATAGGATACAAATAAGTAACAATTCCATAATTAGTTGTAAGCATTAAAATCAATGATGAAATTATAAATAAGCATACTGTTAACCCAATTCCAAGATTTGATGTTCTAATTTTTAGAATTGTTGATTTTCTGAAGAATACAAAAATAAGGTTTAAAATTAATAGTATTTTTGAAAGTAATAAGGCAAGTCCAATAGCGATTTGTTTTCTAATAGTTCCTGATAACAATAAATTATAAGTAAGGTTTAAGGTAAATTGGTCTCCAGCTTTGGAATTTGTGAAGAAAACAAAGCCCCATTTTTTATCTTTATCAAATGCAAAGTAAGAAGAAAACCCAGTGTTATTTCCACTATGAGAATACAATTCCCCGAGGTTAAGAATTGATAGCTTGCTGAATCCTAGCGTATAATCCTCTCTCAAAAATCCAGTGCTGATTTCGGAATGCGGTTTGTAAAGCTCGTTAAATCCACTTTCAGACAATCCTTTTTTATTCATCATCGCAATCATCCATTTAGAGAAGTCAATCGCTTCCGAATGAATGGTAGTCGGTGCTACAAAAACAGAATCTCGACTTTTCCACCATTTATCTGCATTTTTATCAATCCAATTACCATTTTTATCATAGGGTTGAACTTTGTGTTCTCTTATGTAATCATCTTTTATAAACTTAGTATGCTCCAGTTTAAATGGGATTGCTACTCTTTTTTCAAATTCAGCTTCCAATCCTGCCCAATCTGTGTTTAATAGATGCTTTAAGACTTCTGCCAAGTATTGGTAACCTTCTCCAGAATAATGATAGTCGGTTCCAGGCTCAAATTGAATAAAAAGTTTCTCTTCAGGATAATCATCTCGCCAATTTGGAAACCCAGAACGGTGAGAAAGCACCATTCTTGCTGTGATTTTTTTATATCTTTTATCATATTCAATATCTGGATTTGGTAAATACTGAAAAAGTGGTTTGTCTAAATTGAGTATTCCATCTTCTACAAAGGTCATTACGAAAAAGCCAAAAACAGATTTTGATATTGATGCTCCTTCAAATATTGATTGGTTATTGGCTAATATTTCTTTTTCTTTATTTGCATATCCTTTTACTCTATGATAAACCACTTTTCCATCATTAATAATAGCAATAGACAAAGCTGGCATATTTAGTAATTCCATTTGTTTATCAATGAAATCGTCTGTTGTTTTTTGAGATATAGTTGTTCCTAAAAGAGTCTTAATAGTGTCTCTTTTTTTATTACATCCACATACAATTAGGAAAAGTATTGAGTAAAACAAAAGTTTAAATAATTTCTGTTTATTCATTGATATATTTTTGATTGCAATTTATCAATGCTAGCCAATAAATAACTTTTAATTATTCCTTTAGTTACTAAACATGGCATTTTAGGGACTAAATCACAAAGACTTAATGTACTCTTTGAAGTTTTTAGTAATAGGAATTTCAATTTGAGTTAAGGAAAGTGTGTTATTGTTTTTCCAAGAGAGAAAATGATTTGGGTTCATAAGATGTGAACGATGAACTCTTATTAATGATGGAACATCATTTTCAATTTTTTTAAGTGACATACGTATCATTTTTTTTGTTAAAGTCCCATTGTCCAAATAATGAACGTCAACGTAGTTTTTGGAACTAGAAACGCAAACTAAGTTTGCTGGTTTAATTTTTAAATAATCTAGCTTATAAGCTCCTTTTATTATAATATAGTCTTCCGCTTCATCTACTAATTTTATTAGATGTATTCTGGCAAATATTATTAAAGGCGTTAACACAATAATAGATGGAAGAAAAATATTAGCACTAAATTCTCGAAGATTATATAATCCATTCGCAAAATCACTTTTTTGATATAGATAACTTGGAATTAAGGTCAAGAGGTAAAATAGTAGTATTAATGTAATTTCAAATTTTAGATTCCATTTATTAACTTTTATAAAAATTTTATTCTGAATTGGAATAATTATTAGATAGCCAAATAGAGCAATTAAACTATATCCTATAGCCATAGTCATCCATCTAGAATTTATTAAAGGTTCAAGTTGAAATGGTTTGATAAAAATTGTGAAAAGAAATAACCAACCACCTATCATTAGAGAGATAATAAAGTTAGGTTTAAATGACGTTTTTATTCTTTTCATTAAGGTTTTGCGAGAGAGTATTTTTTAATGTCTTGTCCTGAAATATGGCTACAGGTTAAAATTGAATGGTAGTCTGTCAAAGTAGTTGACGATATCTTTAATCTAATTAACTAATTGTTAATCAACAATACTAAAAGCAGGTATATTTGGGTATATCTGCTTTGTTTTTGGCTTCTTAAATCGTTCTATTATTGATGTTTCTAAAGCTGTTCAATCAAATTAGTGGATGAAATATCCAAAAAGCTTACTTAATGTAATAAGCATGTTTACCAATTTCTTATCTTTTGTTCTGGTTCATCATAGACTCCCCTTTTTTTAAAAAACCACAAAACCCTCAACCAAATTGGTGTTATTTGTATAGAATAGTAGAGCGTACAGAAAAAATGCCAAACCTTTCTTTAGTTACAGAACTGGAGAAATTTGATTCAATTTAAATTGCCTTTAAAGTGGGTTAGATAAATCTAAAATCAGTAATTATGTTGATAACTTTATCTTCTTTTGTGCTGATAATCATAACATTATCGTATATTTATTCATATTCTCTATATGAAAACTGAATAATAACCCTCCCTCTATTATTTAGATTTAATTAATAGCTATTTTGGAATTACACGGGCGTGTATGCAATTTGCATATTAAAAATTGGTACTGCCTTTAGCTAAGAAATTAAATCTATTCATTATGAAAACAAATATTCTTAAAAACCTCTTTTTAATTATTTTATGTGCCACATTCCTGAGCTGTGTTGATTCGACATCAGAGAAAATGTCAGAACAAGACAGAGAGGATTTCAACACAATGATCAATAATGCGCCCCAAGGTCAACCTGTAGAATTGGATTTTTCCAATCCTGTGCATTATCGATTTTATGTAAAGCAATTACACCTTGCAGGTATTACACCAGATAAATACCCTCAACAGTTTAAAGTTTTGGAAGAAACCAAACGCAAACATGAGCAAGAAGGTTTTAAGAAAGTTGAACGTCCGTTACTTTCTGAAATCAATACTGATGTTGGAATTTCAGGCCTTATTACGCCAATACAAACCATAACCTCTATGGGGACATCCGATGGTACTAATTTTGCCTCATCGGCATTATCTTCCATTGCTAATCAACCATATCTCTCGCAACTTACTTTGGGATTGTACGATCAGAACAATAACCCTATTGGGACTCCTAAATTCGCACAACAGCATAACTCAGGGACAGACTTACAGGTTAACGCTACAGGTGCACTTACTAGTACAGCTACCGATGTGGATTCAGGGACTGGTTCAATTGCTACTAGTTTAGCAACATACTTTTGGCAGGGACAACATGGAGACGCACATCATGGATATGTACGCGCATCTACCTCTTCTAACCTTAATACTGCACCTAAAGCCATTATAAATACAGACCCAATGCCAAAAAGTGGACAGCCTGTAATTAAACTATGTTTGGGGCGTACAGGCTCTGATTGTTCTTATATACCTTCTGGAGGATCAGGATCAAATGTCCTAATGCCCATAACGGGGAGCATTACTTTTGATTCGAACATAGACCAAAGCCCTACCACGCCTAATTCCAGTTTAATTACGATTGCTCGCCCAGATGCTACTGAGGGAGGTGGCACCACAATAGCAACTACGGATAATTTTTTTAATCCATCGTTTACACAGATCGTTGGACCGACCATTACATGGCGACTTAATCCGGCACATTTTCAACCAGCTAATGGTATACTAAAACCAAATTCCAAAGATATTTATACGTTTACTATAGGGTTAACCGTTGCAAACCTTCCTGTTTATGTAACTATTACAAATGATCCAGGTGCTCCAACAAATGATTTTTACAAAAAGATTCCTGACCTCTATGTTTATTTTTCTTGTCTCGCGGAAGGCTCCCAAATAAAATTGGCTAATGGGGATTTAAAACTTATTGAAGAGATTGTTCATGGAGATGAATTAATCACCGATCTTAAAGGAAACTCACTTGCTGTAGACAGTAAGCTCAAGGGGAAAGAAGAAGTACCTATGGCACGATTAAGGACTGCTAATGGATATGATTTATTGCTAACTGATGGTCATCCTGTAGTTACGCCAGATGGTATTGCTCTAGCTAGAATGCTTGATGTAGGCGATAAGGTCATAACATCTGATGGTGCTTCCACATTGATAGCTGTAGGGCGTGAACAGTATGATGGCTTTGTGTGGAATCTGAATGTAGGTCCTCCCCAAGAGGATTTTTCAAATTTATCTGATGAAACCACATTTTTTGCCAATGGCATTCTTGTAGGGGATAACCAAATGCAATTCAACCATAATCGAAAGCAAAAATTCAAGCCATTTTCTATTTTGAAGGCTTTACCTGTTGAATGGCATCAAGATTATTATAATTATGTAAGTATGTTGAAGCTTAATTCAGAATATAAAACGAACAAGTAAAATAAATGACATAATGGAAACAAAAGACAAGAGACTGACCCCTGAAGCAAAATTGAAAGATTTAAGAAAAAAACCTGAAGAAGCAAAAACTATGGTAATGTCTTCTAATTGGAAAGTTCAACTTACTTATGATGATGGTGTTTTTATATTAAAGTGGTCTGCAACCAATATTGGTTCCAATGATTTTATTGGATTATACCGTAGCGACAATGCTTCAGATGATAATTATATATCCGGGGCTTGGCAATATGCCAGTAAAGGAAGTAGTTATAAAACGTCTCAAGTAGTAATCAATGGATACCAAGCGCGTTATCTGGTATATGATAGTTCTTTAGGGAAATATATAAGCAAGGCCAAGACAGACCCCTTTCCATTTATTAAAAAATGTTCACCACCTTTAAATAATAGGCAAATTTGTCTATCACCAAAGAATGGTAGATTTCATATATCCTGGAAGTCTGGCGGATATTCACCTACCGATTTTGTAGCACTCTACCCTAATACGATTGTATCCGACGCTAACTATATAGGGGGAACCAAAGTAATGGCACAATCACCGCCTTGGTCTTTCGATACTGCTATTCCTGTTCAAAGCGGATATGAAGCTCGTTTTGTAGTTCAAAGTGGGAGCGATCATATAACAGCAGCCAGTACCGGAGCATATGATACCGTTACAGTTTATTCAAACCCTGTCACCTATCCTCGAAAGCCTACGACTTCGGAGTGGAGCTCATTAATAAGGGATTTTCCGAATTTAACAAAAAATAATGTTTGGGTTACTGCTCCAAGCACGCCAAGAGGTAATACTCCATTTTATAATTGCATAGCATGGTCACTTGGGTTGGATGATAGGTGGATCAATCCAAATTCACCCCTAAGTGCCTTTAAAACCCAATATGAAACTTGGGGGCAAAAACCAGAATCCGCCCTATTCCCAAGTGCTGATATTGATGCCTGGGGGACTTCTACTTATAATGCAACACATGGCAGCAAAACCTATGCAGGTCAATATTTGGGAATATCTAGCGGTTTATGGGAATCGAAACTTGGTCAATCCTTACGTATTACTCATGGTCGTAGAGGGTTGAACAGTACAGTATATGGAAGAATACTGGCATCATTTACACCTGGTTTTGCATTCTTATCTGAAGAAGTACGTACATTGTCGCATGTAAAACCTCTTTACGAAATGAATATGTCTATTTTAAAGAATCAGTTAAAAAAGATTCCAAAAAAAACAAGGTCAGAGTTTGAAAACGCTTTTTACAATTGGCAGGAAACTTGGTTTACAGGTGACTATAAATTTAGCTCAGACACCAAGGATTTTGCACAAGGAGAAGCATTTTTAGCTTTAGTGGATATGGGAGACTCTATCATTCCTTTGGTTTTGGAAAAACTTCAAGACCCAGGAAATTTTGTTGCGCTTGTACTTTATGATACGATTCAAGCAAACAATGAGTTGGTTATTACCTACGAAAAAGGAGATCTTTTTAGCTTGGAAGGTGAACATGCCAGAGCAAAGCGAACCATTGCTAAATGGATGGATTCATGCAAGAAATAGCTTTTTATTCATTAAATCATGGTTAGCGTTCAATCCCTCTATCCTCGCCACGCCTTTTTCGTAAGTGTGTTAATCCAAAGGCACGGTAATCAGTATAGCTCAGTCTTATTAAAAAACAATCAAAAATAGATTGCTTTTTTAATATTTATATAGTTATACGGTATTTTTCAGCCACCTGTCCATAGCGTTTCGATGAAAGCTGCATATAGTGAAATGAAGATTCTGGCTTCAGATGACGCAAAACACTGAGACATCTTGTACACTACCCAGCTCTTTATTATCAACCCTTTCCCTTAAATGGGACGTTTGTTTTAAAAGTGTCGTTGAGAGAGAGAGCACGGGAGTCTATGAGAAAGAAATTAAGAAAAAAACACTAAATTTAAACCACAAATGAATCGACTTTTAGTACTTCATTTACACTGCTCACTTTAATCCGCTCTAGGTGGCTCGCTTTGACCGCCCTATCCACTTATGACCACGATAAACTATCGCCCCAAAAATATATTTTCATAACTGCCTCAAGCATTAACAAGTTTTTACTATAGCAAATAGTCTTTCTATTAAGTCTTTTAATATGAGTTCTTAAATTAAGATGATATCTTTCAATTCTGTTTATTTGATTTTTTCTATTACAATGTAAGCTCTCTGGGATTAAGCTATTATACACAATAAGTCTGTCAGTATATATATTTTTTGGAGATAACAATAACAACGTATTAATTACTCTTGACAAGTTTTCTTTAGTTCTTCTTCCAACTATAAAATCAACTACTTTCTTTGTTCTTTTGTTTATTGTATATGTTACATACCAATATTTATTCATTGGACTTACTTTCAACTCATCAACTTCGTAACTTTGGTTGGTTTCATTAAAAATTGGAAGTTTAATTTGTTTAGATATGCTTAGTATTCTTTTATTTACAGTATTGTTAGAGATGTTTAAAACCCTTCCAATATCAGATATACCAGAACTATTAATCAATAGCTTATATATGTAATAGCTAATATGCTTACCATAGGCTTTATAAACATAACTTTTCTGCTGACTTAATTTACATGACTTACAGTAATATCTTTGTGTTCCATTAGATTGAAAACCATTTTTAACAGAAATACCGTTGCACTTTTTACAATTCAATTTAATATGTAATAAAATTATCATGTAAAACTAGTAACTAATGATAAGAAATAGGTAAGCTATAACATTACAATTTATAAGGTTTTTAGCTTATGTTTATCCACTAATTTGAGTCACGAGGATTTGAAACTTCAATTATAATGCGATTTAAGAAAGTAAAAACAAAGCAGGCACACCTAAATGTTCCTGCTTTCTAAATCTTATGACCTATTACTGTTTTGATTTACAGCTTGTTAAGTAATTTAATTGAGTCATCCACTAATTTGAGTGACTACCGGCAGATTAACGTTTCCTTGAGAAATATTCCATATTGGAATATTAATATTAGGCGCTCCTGTATAATGATTCACTCTTGTATTCCCGTATGAATGAAAGTTTGCTGCATTTGGTGAGGGTGGAACAATACTTGGGAGCTCTTGTGATACTGTTTTGTTGCTAAAAAGCAGAATGGCTCCTAAAAAGAATAATTTCTGGAGTTTGGAAAATGGTGTTTTCATAGAATGGTCTATTAAATGTTTATAAAAATGCCTGAAGAAGAATTGTGCTATTAATCCTAACTCATAATTAAGAATTTGAGGTGCTATAAAGTTTTAAATAAATTGTGGATTTCAGCTAAGGTTTCCACTTACACTTTCTAAGCTGAATAACTTTTTTTTGTAAGGTTGTTTTGTGCGGTTTTTTAAAAAAATCAATTTTAGCCTTATAAATAATAAGGTGTTTAGCTCATAATCTGTAAGCTAAATCATTACTTCAAATAGCTGGGTTTTTAGCAATTTTGGGACATAAAAATTATTTATGGCTAAAACCCAAATAAGACATTCGTGGGATACTTCAATAAAACACTTGGCTAGGCACAATTTATTGGACGATATTTTAACTCCCAATCAAATCTCTAAAATCCCCAGTTCTAATCTATCAAGATGGAAAAATGAAAACGAAGACAAGTATCTTTACGCTGATATCAATGAACTGATCAAACAAGAAATAGAACTTATCAAACGGCTCAATCAATCCTCCAATATCAAAAGGATCAATGAAAGTTATTTTAAATTAGTTGACACGCTTCATTTAGTGATTTCCAACGTAAAAGGAATTAAGGTACTAATCAAACATCAAAAGGAACTGGTTGTGGACACTATTGAAAGGGTGAAGGGAGCCATTCCAATTGATAAAGCCCTCAAGATTTTTAATATTTCAAGAGCCACTTATCAGCTTTACAAAACTATTGTCATTCATAAATGTGAAGCTTCTTATTTTAAATGGTGCACAAAACGGTTTTCTAATCAATTACTTTCTAAAGAGGTCTTGACCATTAAAAAATACTTAGGGCATGAAAACTATAGATATTGGTCAAAAGCTTCCATCTATTTGAGAGCAGTAAGGGATAATAATCTACATTGTTGTATGTCCACTTTTTATAAATATTGTCGCTTACTTGGATTCACTGGTAATGTTAGGTCTGAAAAACCTAACAACAATAAACCCTTAAGAACAGTTAAACCTAATGAGGTCTGGTGTGCAGATGTTACCATTTTTAAAACCAATGATGGTATGAAACACTATATCCATGTCCTGATGGATCACTACTCCAGGAAAATACTTGGGTATTCTGTTGAAAGTGGTAATTCTGGAATGGCGATTAGAAAATTATTACACAATGCTTATTTAAAGCATCAACCTAATCAAACACTATTTCTAACTGATGGTGGCTGTGAGAACAAAAATACTTTCGTCTCTTCTTTGATAGATTCCTTACCTAATACGTTTGCCCATAAAATAGCACAACAAGATGTTGTGTTTTCCAACTCCATGATTGAAGCTTTCAATAAAACTCTAAAATATGAGTTTCTTTATCCAAAGGGCATCAACTCAAAATCTGGATTGGTCAAGGTTATGGCTGAAGCCATTACCAAGTATAACAACTCTAGACCTCAATGGGCTTTAGGCGGAAATACACCCTCTGAAACCTTCTCTGGCATACCCATGAATTTTAACAGCTATAAGATGTCCTTTATTGAACAAAAACAATTGAGAATATCACAAAACAAAAAGAATAGTTGTAAAAAATGCTTTTAAAGCTAAAAAAATAAAAGAGAAGCATTTTTAATTTCTCCTCTTTTTTATGTATAAAAGGTAGACAACCTTATTATTGACTCTTTCCCTTAAATGGGACAATTCGTTTTAAAAGTATCGTGGAGAGAGCAGTGCTGACAAAATCCAAGTTCAAGGACTTTTTTAATAAAAATGTAGCTTCGCTTTAGAGTATAAAAAAACCGTCACTTGGACGGTTCTATTTTATTGCTTAATAAATATTGCTATTGTTATAAAGGCTATAAAAAGTATAAATGCTAATGCAGGGAAAAACAAATTAAAATTATCTTTCGTTACAAAATTTTCAGGATTATCTTTTTGATAGATTATATCTACATAACTATCTATTAAGATGTTTTTTTCATCTAATTCGCCTACATCTGCCTGTAATTCGTGTTTAACACCTCTTGTGTCTGTAAATGATATTACAGGAAAATAATCTGTTCTTTTTTCGCCAAACGAATGGGTAATTTTACTAATTGTTTTTACAATTTTACCTTTAGTATGTATAGCATTATTTTTCAATTTCTTATACCTCAAAAAAAGATATACACTTACCGATAGAGGAATGGCAGAAACAATAAAAAAAAGAAGTTTTAACATTTCAGTAAACTATTCAACATATGTTCCGCAAATTAAGTCTCCTATTTTCTTTGGTTTCTTTTGACCTGTTAAACCTGTAATTAATATAGGTATTAAGTAAACTAAAGGTATTACCAATTCAAGCAAATTCAGAATATTTCTAAAAAATACTCTTACGAAAAAATACTTCCCATCAGTCTTTACACTTAATGAGAATATTTTTTTTCCAATAGTTGTTTTAAAAAGAGCTTCTTGAATAATGAAGTATAAATAGAAAAAAGGAATAAAAATATAAGACGGTACATTTTCTTCTTCTAAAGAATAACTACCATTTCTAATCTTGATATAAATAAACATTATTAAGCTAATAATTAATACATCAATTACTGCCGCTACAATTCTTTTAATATAATATTGATATTTCATTTTAAATGTTATTATTTTATAACCCAAGCCGAACCATTCCAAGTATATGTGCCTTGTTCAACATTATTTATATTATTAAGTAAATTCATTATACCATCTGCTCTTGCTTCATTATCTCCATTATTTGATGATTCAGTTTCTGCCTCGCCATCATCCATAATACCATCCCAAAGCTTACCTAAATCAACTCCAACTTTTATTTTACCAATTGCTTTAAGTTCTACACCTATATCTGAATCTGCAAAAGCATCCTGTGCAGATATATCGTAATCACCATCAAGAAAAGTCCAACCTTTATCTGCATCATTCTGTATTACCCAAACTTTCCCTTGTGCATCAACTATTTTATATAGTTTTAATTTACCATAAGCTCCCAAAAATGTAAAACTTTTAAAATCTGGTAGCTCTCCATCAAATATATTTTTGAAATTTTCTATTTGTAAACTTGAACCCACTAAACCTCCTTTTAGATTAACCCATTTACCAACTTGCAAGTTTCCATTAAGTTTGAAGAAGTCAATTTTCAGGTTGTCTTTTGTTATATTATAGGTGCCTTCAATTACTCCAATGTCTCCACCAAGACTAAAATTCTTCCCTACTTTTGTTTTGAACCCAACTCCAGCACTTGCACCAACCGATAAATTAAAAGCATCAAATATCTTATCCCAATTACAACACATTTCAACCTGATTTCCATCAGGGTCAATGTATATTATAGGGTTCTCTAAAGCATAGCCATATGTAGTATCTGAATAATATTTTTCAGCTAAAGCATCTATTGTAAACCATCTACCAATTGCTGGGTCATAAAATCTTGCTCCAAAATCATAAGAATCTAATCCTAATTCCTCTTGCAATTCTTTACCTCCAAACTTATAATTCTGTGCTGGATTCGTGGAAGTCACAACATTATTGTACCCTTTGTGTTCAAGTCCAAAGGGATAATAGTTGTTTTCTTCTAGTATTTCGGTAGCAGCTTCAATGCTATTACTTGCATCAATATCCTTATAAGACAATCTTATATTTCCTAAATGGTCTTTATATTGATACACATACTCAAACTTTTTGGTGTTATCATCTATTTCAAGATAACCTTCAGGATGGTTAAAGAACTGTAATTCTCCATTTTTATACACATAGTTTCCTGCATATTCAGTAGTGGTAATATTTAAATCTTTAGTAATTATCTTTTTTAATTTATTTCCTAATGCATCATAAACATACTCAGCAGTATCCCAAACATTGTTTACAGGGTGGTTAGGCCATAAAACCTGAACTTCCTTTGGCAAGTTAAGGTGGTTGTATGTAATACTTGGTATTCGTTTGTTCTCGTCTGTTATCATATTTCCATTAGCGTCATACGTATAATCATCACCTGTATTTGTCGCATCTTTAAAACCAAAATTTTTGTTTGCACTATCTGTTACTTTTAATAATCTGTTTCCAGAATCATATGTGTAAGTAAGATTGTCCATAGGGCCAAAACTAGTAGGATTAAGATTGATATGTCCTTGTCTTTGCAAAGTAAGAATATTCCCGTTCTTATCATAACTAACAGAGGTTAAATTATAGTTACCTGTATCGTCTATACCGCTGGTAATTCTGTTTAAAGCATCATAGCCATAAGTATATGTTTTTGTTGAACTATCTGTACTTAAGATGTTCCAACTTGTTTGGCTGATATTACCATTGTATAAAGCAGTTCCTGATCCTGTTGGATCATTATAACTCAGGGTGAAATTAAACAAATCATTGTCTGCAAAGTTATCTTGATTAATAGCTTTTAACCACCCTCTAATGTTATAATCATAATTTACAGTTTGTAAAGAAGTGGTGTTGTTTATATCGTATGCTCCATTGTTTGTTCTCAGCAGCATTTCACTGTCCATGAGTTTAAAGTTCTTGATTTTACTTTGATCTGAATATAAAGCAACATCCCCCATTAAATCCTTTGTTGAGCTAACACTTGAGGTATAAAAAGCACTCCCATTTTTCTTATAAGAAATGGTTGAACCTATACGCTCAATTCTAAAGACATCTCCTGTTACATAGGTAGTATATCCTCCAGAGCCAGCTTTACTTACCCCGAGCTCGTTTACATAGGCTCCTGCCGTACCATTATGGTCAATGGCATAATCCATAGAAGTGTAATGGTGATCTGGATTACTAGTAGCCATACCTACCGCCACATACATATCATCTTGTCGTATTTCATATTCTAAGTAACCATCTTTAGAAATCTTATCTGTGGTTGCCAATCCACCATTCCAGCCATTACCGATAGTCTTTGTAATGATGCCTGTTGTTTCGTCATAATCTAATCCAAAAACATCGGTATACATGCTTTCAGGAGTAGGTAAGCTTCTATCTATTTTTAGATTTTTAATTTTACTCTGACTGGAGTATAATAGAAGATCTCCTAAAAGATTTCCTGAGGATGTCACAGTAGAAATATAAAAAGTCACATCATTCTTTTTGTAATGGATCTTATCTCCAATACGCTCTATTTTAAACTTATCACCAGGAACATACTCTACATAGCCTCCTTGACCAGCTTTACTCACTCCCAATTCATAAACATAGGCGCCTGCATAGAGATTATAATCCAAGGCATAATCCATAGAGGTATAATGGGTATCAGGATTAGAATAGGCAAGCCCTACTGTAAGATACAGGTTGTTTTGTACCATTTCGTACTCCACATACCCATCGCTATCAATCGTACCACTTGTGGCTAATCCACCATTAAATCCATTTCCAGCTGTTTTTGTAATCACATTTGTCGTAGTATTGTGATTAACTCCTACTATATCTGTATATCCTTCTAGGATAGGAGGTAGGTTTGGATCAGGACGTATAGTACCAGCTGCTTCATCTAAACTAGTAGAACCTCCCACATCTTTTTTGTACAGTACTCCTAACTCATCATAGTAATTCTGTGCAATAAGCTCAGGAGTCTGTCCGTTCACTTCTTGCTTATGAGTATTTAAGCGCCCAATATGATCATACGTAAATTGATCGTATGTAATGATTTTATTATGACCACTTTTTGACAGTAGAGACTTAGTCTCTAAAGGTTTACCCGTGAAGTCTAAGTCATACGCTACCGCTTCAACTGTATTTAGATATAGATTCGTTGTATAAGTATAAAGAATTCTAGCTTGATCATCATAATAATTTACATTGGTAATCCATTTATCAGTATCCAAAACTCTCACTTCATTTACAGTAGGCAAACCCTTAACTTCAGATGTGGAGGTTTTGCCCTTATAAGTTGTTATCTCACCATTTCCCGTTTTTGGTAAATTTTCGTAAGTATCATAATAGTTTATAGTATGCAATTCTGAAACAGAGCTAGGATACACATTAGTATGATCACTATAAAATACACCTGCACCATCAATTGTTGTACTTGAAGTACTTTGTGTTACATATTGCAATGAAACACCATCTGCTGCGCTTTGTATTGCAGTTCTTGAATCACTACTACTCATCATTCCAGTATAAGCCACACGACCAAATTGATCATATTTAGTGAATAACCAGTTATCATTTCCTTCTAAGTTTTGATCTTGAGTTAAGATTGGTTGGTCTAGTTTATTATAGACTATGTATTCCAAACCTTTGCCTGGAATTTTCTTTTCTATAAGTCTGTTACGGGAATCATATTTGTATTGATAGCATAACTCATCTAATACTGAACTAGTAGGTAATCCATCTTGAGCCTCCGTTTTAGGAGGCAATACATAAGTCAAATTCCCAAAATCATCGTAGACATAAAACGTGTCATGAGTTCCATTATTATACGTACGTTTTAAAACAATGCGTCCTTGTTTGTCTTTAAATTCTTCTGTTGTGTGGTTAGTACCACTGGTCCAGTTTTCGTCTTTTGTGACTGTTTTATAAAGCTCATTGGCACTGTAGTTATTATCATATGACAACTGAGGTGCTTCTGTATTTCCTGAGGGAAAGGTTACAATAAAGTTAGCTACTTCACTCTCCGTATTTGTATCATACTCAAACGTAATAGGGTGCTTATCAACAGACCAGTCATTCCCTGGAGCACCTTGCTCTAATATTCTATTAAGCGGTGAGGCTTCAAAGCTTTTTTCTGAGTATGGGTTTTTAATATCTCCTGAACCCCATTCATTTGGAAACTTAGCATTGTAATATGTCTCTATATCTGATATTAAGCTAGTATGATTCCTTAAATCTAAAGTCGGAGTAGTCTGGCTAGCATTAGCATAAGGCAAATAATTTAAAACTTGTCTTCCATAGTTATCATATACAAAAGGCGTGATAATATCTTGTCGATTTCCTCCAGCTTGTTTAGCGATGCTCTGTATTGCTCTTCCTAAACCATCAAAGTAGTTTATGGATTCAATTTTATCATCAGGTAAAAGCGAAGAGCCATTGACTCTTTTAGTGGTTCCATTTTGAGTTTCTACCTGATAGGTGGTTGTTTTAATATAATTTTCTGTGGTTGTTTGCCCCATAACTAATGATGACACAAATAAGCTTGCTAGTGTAAATAATACTTTTTTCATGACGCTATTAGTTTTTATAATTGTATTCATTTTCACTTAACATATTCCCATTATCATCTTTAACAGATTTAAGCCTATGAAAATCATCATAATCATAATAAATAGTGTTGCCTCTTGAATCAGTCATACTTGTAATACCTATTAAGGGGTCATAAGTATATGTTGTGACCATACTATTAGGGAAAGAACTACGCAAGGCACTCAGCTTATCCCTCAAAATATCTTCAAAAGCAGCTGTATTGTAACTATCATTATCAGAAGCTTGTTGTGCTAAATAAATAGCAATCAATTGAGTTGAGTTGGTATTAATATCTGCATAAGAAGCATTCTCAATCTTGGCTATAGGATATCGCTTATCATACCCCCAGACATAAGAGATTTTTACACCATTCGGTCTAGAGACCTCTAATATATTTCCATCAGCATCAAATAGATCAACTGTATATTTAGTTTCAATCGAGCTCAACGATTTACCAACCGAAAATGCGTTTTGGGCAAATATTGGAAAAGGGTTGCTGGTGATTATTTTCTCATAGTTGTTTTTTTCAATTGAAATCAAATTATTGTTAATCTTTACCTCTTTTTTTAAGACCGGCGTGTAGCTATTATATGAAAGCATCTGAATGGATTCTGGAAATTCAGGATATGAACCAAATGGGTAATGATATATTGTCTCTATTAAATCATCATTTGAATCAGTAAATGTTGAGGACGTTAATTGATTATAGGTATTGTAAGAATAGTTTTGTGTAGTTGTGACTGGAATCCCATCAAAATATTTTGTTGTTATAGTTTTATCCTTGTAGCTATATCCGCCTTTATAGGAGTATACACCTAACGCATAAGTTGAATTAAAAATAGGGTCGTGAAGGTCACATAACGCTCTTTTTAATAAGGGCCCCATCTTAACCCCATTTACACAGATAAAACCTTTATAATGACTATATTCATGTTCTGTTTTCTGAATTGGGTTAACAGCATCATCTTTTTTGTAAATGCGTTGTTCTAGAACTAATCCATTGTCTGGCGTACTTTTTTCTGTTGGGAAATTCAATCCTCTATATACCCCATTTTGGGATTGAGAATTATTGTAAGAGTAACCCCCGCCAGCAAATGGAACTACATCCGGTATATTAATATATTTATCTGTAATGCTTCCAATATTATCTGAAGGATTATCCTTGGAAACAAAATGCTCGGTGACCTCATCATATCCTACATATTTTCCAGATGCACTTGATGAAGATGCTACAAAATTTGAAGATGATAATGTTTGTATATATCCTCTATTATTAAGAATCATAAAACCTGGTGGTGTTGGAATTGATATTGACGAGTTAAACTGCGGAATAAAAGCTTCATCAAAATAATGTATTGGACTCATTAATTTACCTCCAGTATATGTGAAAGATTTACTTGATAATTTTACGGTATCATGATTGAAGTTTTCGATTTTTGAGATTCTTAAACCTGCACCAAAAGATCCATTGGGGTTGTTACCTGTACCGTTTCCTACTTGATCCATATTAGGCACAAAATAATTTTCAAACTTATTAAGTTGATATTCAAAAGTGGAATAGCCTAAAGTTGGATACGTGATTTTTTCTAAAACAGCTGCCTTAGTATGTTGCAAACTTGAACTTTTGTTGTTACTGCCATGACTACTATAATTTGTATTACCAACCTCAATATTAAAACGATATATATTAGCGTAAAGCGTTTGGTTATTTAGTTGTCCATTATAATACCCCCAGTAATCTGTCGCCATTGATATTTTATTAGGCAAGGCTTCACTGCTATATTCAAAAGTATATGGGTTTTTACCTAGTTCTGTTATAGAATTCAATTTCAATCTGTAAGTTTGTTCTTGAATTGTTTTTTGTGGGAAATATTGGTTGTATGTAAAATGGTCACTAAGCTTTGTACCATTGTCATGACCTACAAAATAGCTGTAGTCAAAATCAAAAGTTTTAAGCGTTGCATAATTAGTAGTATTAAGCTCACTTTTAACTTCAATTTTATCAAGTTTTTTTGCTCCAACTAAGTCGGTTCTGTCGGAATGGGAAAAAACAATTTTGCTTTGATTGAAAGTGATGCTGGTCAAGTATGAGAAAGGCTGTTGCGTAAGTGTAAAAGAGGAGGTTTCATTAGGCCCAGGAAATTGAGGCATACCCCACCCTGGAGCTGCTTTATATCTTTTATTTGATTTGCTAACGGATCCAAAATTTTTTATTGGATTTGTTGTAGTATAATTAAAGTCAACAATGTCATTTTTATTTGTATATATTTTGGTCAGTTGATATGTCCTAGAAGCTTTTTCGTTGCGAAAAACTAAATCAACGTTTGTAATAGATCCTGGACTACTGGCTTGAACTAGAAAGGTTGATTCTTCTTTTAATTCAAACACAAATTTATGACCATCTGGAACATGGACTGTAAATATAGTTGGTGGAATAGAACTTCCTGACACATAATTATCGTCAGTAATTTTTATTTTATTATCGGTTAAACAAACAAAAGTTTCCGTTTCCCAGTCAAAGACAAACTTTGCAGAATATCCCAATGCGCTAAAATGGAATACATCAGGTTCAAAATCTTTTTCTCCATTAAACAAATCTAGTGGAAATGGATATTGTGTCCCTGAAGCACAAGACCCATCTCCATCACTTGGTAGAATAAATTTAGCTTCACTTATTCCTGTTAATGTTCCATTACAACTACTTAATATTCCGCCTGGCGCACCTCCACTTGATGAATGTTCAACAATTCCTTGAATATCGGGAAAAGATCTATTTTTGTAATATCCAAAATCATCAAAGCCCACTACAGTTTGTACAACACTTCCTCCTGCAAATAATGTCCAGCCCAAACCAGTACTTCCAGCTTCTTCATTTACTCTAAAACCATTGGAATGGTATGAGAGAGAAATAGGGATGTTGAGGCCTTTGGCTTGTATAGTATATATAGGAACTGAAATATTTGGAACTCCAGTATATTTACCTACAGGGACTTCACCATATTTTAAAAATTCAAAAGCCGTTGGGCTTGTGGGCAAAACATTTGGGAACCCATTGTTTTCATTCATTTGGGCATTATTGTAAAAAACTATTCCAACTGTAAATAAAAAAATTAAATACCTTCTGATAATCGTTTTCATAGGATGATTTATTTAAATGTTAATAAAAAATGTTGGAAGAAGAATTATGCTATCAATCCTAAACTTCTCAATAAGTGATTTTGAGGTATTATAAAGTTTTAAAGAAATATTGGATTTGAGCTAAGGTTTACAAGTGCAATTTGTAAGCTAAAAAGCTTCTTTTTGTAAGGCAGAATGAAGCCATTTTAGTCAATAAATGAATTTTGACCTTTTAGAAAGTAAGGCGATCAGCTTACTTTTCATAAGGCAAACCATTAATTATTAATCCACTTAAACCAAATAATAAAAACATTTTAGTAGTTTAACCAATGACACTACTGAGCTTGAACATCGGTAAATACATAGCAATCAAGATGATTCCGACCATGATCCCAACAAAGAAAATGATAAAGGGTTCCAGTAGTGTGGTGAGTGTTTTGGATTTCTGCTGAACTTGTGAACTATATTGTTCACTGAGCTTTTCAAAAATGAAGCTCGTCTGGTTGGTTTCTTCTGCAACTTTGATGAGCGCACTCATTTTATCATCAAAAAAGTTATGTTTTTTTAGTGCATTACTCAACGATTTACCAAGTAACAAATCCTGTTCAATGTGTTCCAGCGCATGCTGCAGTGGATAAAACTGAATCATTTTTTTTACCAGTCCAATACTATTGACCATTGGCACTTTGGACGCTGTGAGCAGTGCAATCGCCTGAGAGAATTGAGACACATACACTGTTTTTGTAAATGAGCCAATAATTGGCAGTTTCAGTATAAGTAAATCTCTTAGTTTTTTGTATTTGGGCAGTTTTTTTAAAAACGTTTGCGAGGCTATAATCACTACAAAAATCACGAACATCAGCCATCCATAGCTCTTAAAGACACTAGACATGTCTATAATAAAAACTGTAATGGCTGGTAGTTCGATTTGCTGTTGCCTAAACATGTCCTCAAACATGGGTACCACAAAGTTGAGCATAAATGCCACAACCAGCACTGCCGTGCACATAATGATTAAGGGGTACGTCAGTGCACTAACAATAAGCCGCTTCTGCTCGTTCTTTTTATGAAAAAAGTCTCCTAATTGGGTAGTCACGTCAGCAAGTGTTCCTGTTTCTTCACCAATCCGTAAAGAATGATATTCATAATGTGTAAAATGCTTTATGCCCTCAATAGCGTCAGACAAACTTTTTCCAGAGATAATCGCCTCATAAATTTGTTTGACAATAACTTTGATCTGTTTTTTCTTAATGGATGTTTCAATAAGTTCCAATGCAGATTTCAAATTCACACCTGCTTTTAAAAGGACACTCAGTTCTAAATAAAACCCTTCCTTTGTTTTATTAGAGAAAGGCTTACTAAATAAGTGAATCTCCTTTTTAAAAATAGAATCAACATTTCCCTTAGATTTTTTGGAAGTCTCTTTTTTATAGGTTGTATCTAACTGAAAAGCCATTATTCAAAATATAATGTCGCATCATTTTGTGTGTAGACAAATATGTGCTTGTTTAAAAATGTTTTTGTGGTCTTTAGCTTGATAGCATCCACATACCCTTTTTGAATGCTATCTCCATCAAAAAACAAAGTTTTATGTTTGATTTGAACTTGAAAGGTGTCTTTCTCCCTAATAATGAACTCGTCAGCAAAAGCATATTGTAAAGTATCTAATGCATTGGTAAATAACAGTAAGTCGTTTTTTTTATCGTACTCTATTTTAGAGTATGCATCAAACCCTATCCAAAGTGATTGTTCGAGCTTATTGATCTCAGTACCCATTTCAAAATTACTTCGAATGGCTCTCATCTGCTTCTGAACTAAAGACAGCACGGAAAATGCCAAACCAACTACAATACTCGTGAGTATGATGACCACAAGCATTTCACTTAAAGTAAAAGCACTTATTTTTGATTTAATTTTCATTGAGACGTTTTTCTATTTGCTTATGGTTCTTTTGATCGATTGCGCTAATTAGATAACCGTTTTTATCTTTTTGTAATTCAATAGAAATACTCCAAGACTTGAAGTCTTCCTGAAATGGAATTGTTAGTTTGTTATTACTTAAAAGATACCTCAGTTCATTTAGCCTAGCGTTTATTTCTCTATTATCATTTGTAATGGTATTAGAAAACACATTGTTGAGAATCATACTGGAAATCATAAATACCACGACTATAAGTACCGTTGCCACCAAGGTTTCCATAAGGGTTGACGCTTTTATTTTTTTCAATACAACCATTGCAACACCTTTTTATTGGATGAGTTAAAAGTTATCCCAGAAAATTCAATAGGTAGTTTATTTACATTGATAATCGCATTAAATACGTGGTTTTGATAAATAGACCCTGATTGTGCTGCTATAAAATTGTGGGTATACACACTTCCATAAATGCTTCCACGCAAGTCCATATTACCTGTGCAATAGACTTCCCCAGTTACTAAACTATTTTGATCAATAAAAATTTGTGGCTTAAAGTTGCTTTTTTCTGTTACTCCTAAAAAAATAACTGACCCTATTATATTTGAAGACTCGCTGATGTTTATCATGATATCCTCTGCATCATTGCTGTTTTGTGTATTCGGGTTGTTTTTAGGCTGCAATACTAAAGTGGATGGATAACTTAACTCACAACCATTACCAACCATTATTGTTTTACTGGCCAATGCTTGGAAACGTCCCTTAACACGGTTACCTATTTCAATAGTTGGAGCCACCAGAATAATATCTTTTAAGTCAGCCGAAGCATCAACTGCAATCTTAGATTCAGAATACACAATAATATGACCTGTCAAAGTGATATCTGATAGATTAATGTTTCCTCGTTCATAGACTACATTTATTGGCTCATAAAAAGAATTTCTTGCTGTATCTGTTTGAGCTAAGTTTAGGTATTGATTAGACCCAACTTCTGATAGTTTTGTTTTGATATCCTCTAAATGATTAAGAATATGTTCCGAAACTTCTGGGAAATTTGAAATGGTATTAATGTTTCCTTGTATCAACTGCTCTCCATAATAGGACACCCCAGAAATATTACCTGCTCTAACACCTTTTTTAGGTAGTAATACATTGCCTTCAATAGTAGTATTTCCAACTAGTACTAGGGGTTTGTTATAGTCTTTTAAAAACAGTGCTGGGTGTGCTTCTAGTTGTTTTGAACCTACTAGAGCCATTTTATGGTGGGTTTTCTTTTTTACTGTTGTGGTTACCTTTATTGTTTCAAAAATGCCCCAGTAGCCTAAATCTATCTCAACCAAGGATTCCGTATCCAACTCACTGTTTAGGTTAGGTATTAACTCTGGATTATTTAATAGTTGGGTTATAGAATTATTTGAAAGGTTAACAGCCTTAATAAGTAAGGTTGTATCATCTTTAAATCGCTTATGAAAATGAACAATTAGAATAAATGATGCCAATAACAATGCAATCATCACAATGATAAACATAGTGAATTGTAGGGCACCTGCTTTTAGTTTTATAAAAATCATTCCTTGATCTCAATTGTTTTTTGTGCTCCTTTATACCCAACAACAATGTTTTTAGAGTCCCCTTTAATAAGAGTCACCCCTTCTATAACATTTCCTCTTTTTAACAAATGTTCCATATTGTTTATTTGCACAACATAAACTTGCTGTTTTGTTTTTGTATTTTTTATAAGACCTTTATAAACAATGGGGATCCATTCAATGGGTTGTTTAAAAATTCTTTTTTTAGGTGTACTTGCTTTTCTTTTTATAGTACCCAAAAAAGGATCCCTTGACACTTCTTGGATTGAAAAAGCATCAGCTACTATCGTATTTTTTGGACTAAACTCTTCGATGGAGTTTTGAACTATCTGCTCAGCTACATGGTTGTTTAATCCACTCCAAATCTTAAACCCAATAGCTCCCCAAACCATAATGACTACAATTAAGAGCATATATGTCTTTAGTTTATTCTTCAATGATTAGGGTATTTGTTGTATACGTACTCGTATAGGCCGAGTTTTCTGCTCTTACACGCCATTGATAAGTATTTACTCCCAATGAATCACTAAAATTTGAATTATAAACCACAGTATCTCTTACAATTTGAAAAGCTTGTTCAAAAGAGGGTTGGGCTATTTGCAGATGATATTTCTCGGCACCCTCTACTGGGCTCCATGTAAATGTAAGTTGACTGGTAGTTGTTATTGTATTATCTGTAGGTGCTAGAAGCTGTATATTTTTATTAGAAATATTTTCAACATCCAAAAGCTCTTCACAAGCAAAAAAAACACTCATAATGATTACGTATGTTATGGTTCTTTTCATCCTTAAAATTTAAAATAGTCTTCTTCTGTCTTTATAGATTTTGGTGTTCTATAGGTACCTGAAGCACATTTATTTCCAGATGCAATCAAATCTACAATCCTATAGGTATTTTGACGTGTTTGTTTCCAACAGGCTTTAGAAATCTCATAATCCATAGTGACACCTTCCTTAAAAGAAATATGTTTTGTCTCTCCATTTTTAAGTATCAATTGAAATTGATAAATAGCATCTGCCGTTTGTACTAAAAATACCGCTTCAGCATCTTGAAATTCTTCTAGTAGTGTCTTGGGATATGCTAGTGAAAGATTCGTTACAATCCCTGCCTGTTGATTAGTTTCTAAATAGCTTCTGACGCCTTCATTACTAGACTCATGTAATTGGTTTATTAGATTAAGTGCATCTGTAACTTTAACTGATAAATATTTTGGTTTAGATTTTAAAGAATCTATATATTCGATATCAAGATGTGATGATTGCGATAATTTTGCGTTTAAAAATTCTTTGTATGACTTTTTGTTAAATGGAACATTGGTCACTTCCAATTTAATAGGACTACTTAGTTTGATAAATCCCACACCATTAAAAGTTTTTTTAAATACGGAAGCGTCTTCTAATCCAACAGTGGCAATTTCCACACGATAAATATTGTTAGCACTAAACACACTATCTGTTATGGATTTACAACCTATTGTTAAACAGAGAAGGATCAATAAAAAGAGTCTTGAAAAAGTGTTCATCTATAAAATTAACTTGTGGGTGAAAGATATGACAAAGCTCATGTTTTATTATAAGCTTTTCACTTATACTTACTAAGGCAAAAACCTTACTAAGTGTAAGCTTGTGCCTTAGTTATTTATTAAAAAATATAGATATATTTAGTCTTCTAGAATTTGCATAATTTCCCCCAAGAATGCTAAAAGACAGAAGACTATGAGTAAACACATTAACACCCTAATAGTTGAAGACGAGGTTTTAACAATCGAAGGCTTGACTATGATATTGGAGCAAATAGGCAATTCTGAAGTTGATTTAGATTTCAAGATCAAGTCAGCAACAGATTGTGATACCGCAAACAGAGCCATCGAAAAGGCAATTCTAGGGCAACCTATTGATTTAGTGCTTTTGGATATCAATATCCCAGCTTCAAAAGATAGAACCTTAGTCTCTGGAGAGGACTTAGGAGCTAAAATCAGGGAGGTATTCCCTCTTGCCAAGATCATCGTTTTTACATCACACAATAATAACTACCGTCTGAATAACATTTTTATGACGGTCAATCCAGATGCTTTTCTAATAAAAACTGAAATATCCCTGCCCGATTTGACCAAAGCCGTTAAAATGGTCTTGGATGGTGACATTTATTACAGCAACTCTATTCTCCATCTTGCCAGGCTCCACATCTCTAGTGATTTTACGCTGGATAGAATCAATAGACGAATACTACATTTATTATCAAAAGGCATAAAAACCAAAGATCTGACGGATTATATCAACCTGTCCAAAGGAGGTATAGAACGTAGAAAACGTGCATTAAAGGAAATCTTTAGTGTAGAGCATAAAGATGATGGAGCACTGCTTATGGAGGCTTCTAAAAAAGGATTTATATGAAAACAATCACAAAAGTTCCAGGGTATAACCTGCAAGAAGTACTCATGGTACTTGTCATCATTGGTATTCTACTGCTCTTGGCATTGCCTAACCTAATGCCACTGATTGCAAAAACCAAAAGTATTGAGGCGCAAACCCAGCTAAAATATATCTATAACTCACAAACGACCCATAGGTATATGTACTCAAAATATTCCCATGATTTAAATGAGATAGATTTTGAAGCGCCTAAAACGGTGAAAGAAAATGGCACCAGTAATTATACCTATGATATTATCTCAGCCGACAACAATAGTTTTGTGGTCAAAGCAACTGCTATTACAGATTTTGATGGAGACGGTGTGTTCAATGTTTGGGAAATTAACGAGCAAGGTGTACCCAAACAAATAGTCAAGGATTAATGGACATATTAGCCAAAATAACATTAATTATACTGTTCTTCATAGTTTTCTATCAAGACCATAAGGAGCGTCAGGTACATTGGTTTCTGTTCCCTTTAATTGGTCTGTGTTGTGGGTTTTTGTATTTCTCAGAGACCATCACAGAGCTTTTTGTAACGTCTATTCTAATCAATGCTGCCTTTGTGTTTTTACTGCTGTTTCTAGTATACATATATTCCAGATTCAAATTAAAAGCTTCATTTTTTGACAGTATTGGTCTAGGTGACATCCTGCTATTCTTTGGATTGGCCTTTGCCTTTTCCAGTGTATCCTTTATCGTCATCTTTATTTGCTCACTGATTTTTTCTTTGATATTATATGTAGTTACTAAGAAAAATACGAGTACTGTACCTCTAGCAGGCTATATGAGTCTGTTTTTTGGTTTGACTTATGTAGCATATTGGTTCGGATTTATTAATTCAGTTTATAGCATTTGATATGGAGCTCCGCATTTCCTTAGACATCCCTACCTCATTATTGCAGCTCATTAGCAGTGAACAGGCATACCATTATAAAATCGTTCCTATAAAAGCAGATGATAATATGATCAGCTTTTTATCAGTTGATGATTCAGAGGCATTACAAAAAGAACTTCAAATCATCTTAGGAAAAGATGTTCATCTTAGAAAGGAAGAACTTCAGACCATAGAAAACTATTTAAGCAAGAATTACAGACAGAATCAATCAAAAACAACTGCACAATTACATTATCAGAACGATTTTCTGGAAACACTTTTATTAAACGCCCAAAATATCGGTTGCAGTGATATTCATTTTGAGCATTATGAAGAAACTTGCAGGGTTCGATTTAGATTGGATGGCAAGCTCAAGGAACATTATCTAATTCCTCTAGAAGAATATCCCATCATAGTAAATAAGATCAAAATCAAGGCTGGACTGGACATCTCGGAAAAGCGTCTTCCGCAGGACGGTAGAATTACCATGAAAGTCAATCAACAAGAGTTTGATATCCGCGCATCTAGTTTACCAACCCTTTATGGTGAAAAAATAGTCCTCCGTATTTTAAATAAAGATGCCAGTGAGATTGTTTTAGAGGATTTGGGATTTACGGACAGGGAATTGGCATCTTATAAAGAAACCATTAAAAACCCCAATGGGATTGTTCTGATTTCTGGGCCAACAGGATCTGGCAAGACAACCACCTTATACGCAACTTTAAAACTGCTCAATGATGCAAATACCAATATTCTAACCATTGAAGATCCGATAGAATATACTTTGGAAGGCATCAATCAGGTACAACTAAAGGAGAATATAGGTCTTGATTTTGCTTCTACGTTGCGTACGTTTCTACGACAAGATCCTGACATTATTATGGTGGGTGAGATAAGGGATGTAAATACTGCCAATATGGCCATTAGAGCAGCCCTTACAGGACATTTAGTGTTGTCCACCATACATACCAATTCTGCTTGGGCTACGATTTCTAGGCTTATTGATATGGGAATCCCAGCCTTTTTAATTGCCAGTACGCTAAACGTAAGTGTGGCTCAAAGACTTGTTAGAAAACTATGCCCCGACTGTAAAAAAGAAACCACCATTTCAAATGAAACATTTCCAAGCAATTTTGAAATTCCTAAACAATTGCAGACGCACTTTATAGCTAGTGGTTGTAACGTCTGTCATCATACAGGATATCAAGGAAGAAAAGCCGTCTATGAGATCATTCCTATTACCAAAGACCTCATACCACATATAAAAGATAATGTTCTTGAAATTGACGACTACCTCAAAGAGCATGGCATACATACAATTAAAGATAATGCCCTTGATTTAGTGTTTAAAGGCATCACTTCTGTCGAGGAAGTCTATTCATTACTAACGGATTAAAAATCATCCCCTTTGGGCAAAAAATATATGAAAAGATTACTATACATCATTACACTGCTTTTTTTTAGTATGGGATTCTCACAGGAAGTAGATCGTTTGATTCCAATCAAAGAACAACTGACTTTATTATCTGAAGAAAATTCTGGTCTCATTGAGGATTATTCTGCAACCATTGATGTCAATACCATCTCGCTTTCTAACTTTTTAAGAGCTATTGCAGAAATCCATAAACTCAATATTAATGTAGATCCCTCACTTAACAACATTACTATCGTCAATAACTTTCAGAAGGTTTCGGTGGTTGACTTACTACTGTTCCTTTGTAAGGAATACCAATTGACCATTGAGTTTACAGGAGACATACTCGCCTTTAAACCTTATATGGTTCCTGAAGTAGCTAAAGAACCAAAAGTCATTCCTGTTTCCTATGACCCAAATAACAATACCATTTCCATTGATGCCAAAAATGACAATCTGTATGAGGTGTTTAAACGTATTATTGATGCCTCTGGAAAAAACTTGGTGTTTGCACCTGGGTTGGAAAATATGCAAATAACCTCATATATACAGGAAGCACCCTTTGAGGTAGCCATGTATAAATTAGCCCTAGCCAATAACCTATTTACAGAACAAACAGAGGACGGTTTTTGGATTTTTGAAGATACGCTTAAAACCAATGATCCTGAAAACAGTGATAAGCGTTTATTGGGCAAAGGTCAAGGGAATACTTCTTTTACAGTATTGGACAAGGAAAAACAATTACTTAATGTCAATTTCACAAACAAACCTATTGCTGAGATCATCAATACTATTGGAGCTATTTTAGGCTTA
The DNA here is from genome assembly GCA_945788155.1 of uncultured Flavobacteriaceae bacterium. Classification (GTDB taxonomy): domain Bacteria; phylum Bacteroidota; class Bacteroidia; order Flavobacteriales; family Flavobacteriaceae; genus Pontimicrobium. The sequence goes on along the minus strand of CALZKX010000218.1, from coordinate 16,459 downwards.
GATATTTTTACGGCCACACCCTTAGAAAAAGCAGGAAATGTAACGCTTAATGCACAGGCCATTTCTTTTGATGAATTGCTCATTAAGGTTTTTGAGATGCAACAGATTGAGGCTGCTCAAACTAAGTCCTCTCAAACCAATCAAAGTTCAAGAAATAGTGAGGCCTCAAAACCAAATAGCAGCTCTTTAGTATTTAGCTTTAAAAAAGAAGGCAAGCGTTACTTCTTTGGGACAGATACCCAATTAAGTATCAAGACCATTGAAGTGGTCCATTTACAGCACCGTTCCATAGAACTGTTATCCAATCCCATGGGAGGAGATATCAATACGACCTCTTCCAGGGTTTTAAATAATCTGAGTGGCTCCAATAATCTCAGAAATAGCTACAACAGTTCCTACAATCAAAATAACAACAGGCCATCACAGAACAATCAAACAAACAATACTCAGGAAAAATCAGAAAGAGAGTCTTTGCTTAAAGTTCTTCCTGATGAGATCACCAATGATTTGGATATCAAAATTGATTATGAGCTTAACAGTTTTTATGTCAATGGATCGGCTCCCAAAGTGGAACGCTTTAAAAAGTTTATCAAAGAGATCGATAAAGAAGTGCCTGTGGTTCTAATTGAAGTGATGATTATTGAGGTTAAAAAAAGTGCTACCATAGAAACTGGAGTGAGTTGGGGCATTGGTAATGAGCCCACCACCACAAATGGTGCCTTGTTTCCTGAAGCGGATCTGACCCTTGGTGCTAAGACAGTTAATAAACTCATCAGGAGTTTTAATGGTTTTGGGAGTTTTAACTTAGGAAAAGTAGGAGCGAATTTTTTTGCCACAATTAAAGCCATGGAGACCAACGGGGATTTAAAAATAACATCTACGCCAAGACTGGCAACCTTAAATAGTCATAGAGCGTCCTTTACCAATGGGCAGACATCATTCTATGCGGTCACTGAACGGAATATCTATGGCACAGACAACCCTCAAACTTCTGAAATAACCAATTACCTCCCCATTGATGCAGAATTAGGGCTCACAATCAAACCTTCAGTGTCTGGAGATGGGCAAGTGTTATTGGATATTTCTGTGATACAGTCCAGTTTTGGAACTCGTGTTGCAGAGGATGCACCGCCCGATGTGATCTCTAGAAACTTTAGTTCTATCATACGTATGCAGGATCAAGATGTTGCTATTTTAGGTGGACTGGAAGAACAAATGAAAAATAAATCTGGTTCTGGTGTACCATTATTAGCCAGAATTCCAATAATTAAATATTTGTTTAGCAAACGCAAACGAACGGCTTCAAAGTCTAAATTGACCATTCTTATTAAACCAACCATCATTAAATAATGTTTGACAGGCTTGCATCATATTTACTCTATGGAAATCTCTTTTGTGGGATTGAACATACTACTGATGATAGTGGAGATCTGCTTTATGTTAGCTTACTGCAAAAGCAAAAAAAGACAGTTGATGTTACCCATGCTTTTAAAGCTACTTCCTTTGTGGAACTTTCTGATGAATTAAAAAAAAATCAGCATGCTGCCCTGATTATTAATACTGAAAATATCCTGACAAAAAGAATAGCGTCTTCTACTAAAGAGAGTGTTGAATTGGTATTTAATGCTTTTCCTAATATTAAGCTAGACGACTTTTATTTTGAAATAAACAAACAGGGAAGCTATAGCTTTGTATCCATCTGTAGAAAAGACTATGTCGATGCTTTACTCTCAAAATATTCCGAACAGAACATTATCATTGGAGAGTTTTATCTTGGGAACTTAGTGGTTTCTAGTATTAATGAGTTCATAAATGATAACCCCATTTATACATCCAATGCATCCATTCAAAAAAGTGGGGCCATAATTGATGAGATAACTTTGGAAGTGTGTCCGGATCAAAAAGAGTATGATATTAATGGACTTCAAACCAATAACCGCTTCTTGTTATCACTTTGTGGAGCCTTTAACCAGGTTTTAAAAACCTATGATCCGATTACCAATGCTGCTGAAAAAAAAGAAGCACTTACACATAAACTGAAACAAGTTCAGTTCTTCAATGTGCTTTTAAAGTTGAGTCTTGGAATAATCTTCATATCGCTACTTATTAACTTTTTTCTATTTAACCATTACTTCAATAATGTAAAAGAACTGCAAGCACTTAGTCTATTCAATAATAAAACAAACCAAAAAATTATCACACTTAAAAAAGACGTGGACAGCATCCAAAAACTAGCCAATGACATGTTGAAGATTAATACATCCAAAAGCTCGTTTTATATCAATATTATCGGTCAAAATTTACCTAGCTCCATTTTGCTTTCTGAACTCAATTATCAACCCTTACTAAAAGGCATTAAAGACAATGAACCGATAATAAATGATCCAAATGCAATTCTTATCAATGGTGGATCCTCTGATAGTCATACCTTCTCAACTTGGGTCTCAGAGTTAGAAAAAAAATCATGGATCCATAAAGTGGAAATTTTGGATTACAATGATGTGACTGCTTCAAGTTCTAATTTTAGCATTAAACTACTCCTAAAACCATGAGCCCTAAATCAAAAAATATCAGCTTAATCATTGGTGTTATTTTGACAGTGTTTATCTGTTATAAATTAGGGTTTTCTGAAACAATCACACTGAAAAAACAGTATGCGAATTTAAAAAACCAAGAGGTGCTTTTTGAAACCGCTCCACAGCAATTATCTATACTTAAACAAAAACAAGTGTATTACGACTCCATTCTTAAAAAATATCAACTGGATGGGAATTCCATTCAGAATAATCTGTTAAAAACTATAAATACATTCAGCAAGAACAGCTCCTTAAAAGTAAGTGGGTTTTTAGAACCCCATTCTTATGCTCAAAATGGAATATCCATAAAAACATATCAGTTTAGTTTGATTGGTGACTACAATTCTATTGTTACTTTGATTCACAAACTGGAACAGCAAACAAAGTTTGGGGAGATTATTAATGTACATTTTGAGAAGAAAAAGAATTATAAGACTGGTAAATTTTCTTTGGAAGCTTTTGTATTGTTGAGGAGTTTTGGGTGAAAATATTAGCTTCTTCAACTTATTATTAGACATAAGAAAAATTATAGTACAAATATATAGTAATTTTTGTATAGCCGTTTTTTAGGCTATTTACACATAATTGTAGATATAGTACCTTTAGGTCTATATCGTCAACAATTATGTTAAAAGAAATTACGGCTTATTAACTTGTATCATTATTTGATAGCTATAATTCTATATTATTTCAAATATCCTAGAGTGTTTTTTAGATACACAATAATATTCAGTACTCGGGTCATTTTAAACATTCGTATTTTACTTTTCGTATAATTTTAATATTCTGTACAATTGTTCAACATTTTTTAAATACGCAATTCTCAAGAAACTTCTCGTTTAACAATTTGTAACTATAATTTGCCATTATGTAAAATTGCCGCTGCCTTTGCACTTAATTGTTTTTTTAAAATAATTATGCTATTGCATTAATTTTTTAAAACACAATTTCTAACCGCATTGCCAGCGCCAAAAAAAGCTAAACTTTTAGATGTTATTAAAATTCTCGTATTCGAGGAAATCTTCGTTGTAATTTTTTTCAGGAGATTCTCGTAAACTTGCCACAAGAGCTTAAATTTTAAGAAAAATAAAATTCTAAGCTCTTGTTCTACTTAGAATTCCAATTAATTCTTTTTAAATGTTTTATTATCTTTTTTTCTTGATAAAAAAAGAAACAAAAAAATCAAGGCTGCACAAAACTTTGGAAACAATATACGGCTCAATCGCTATATTTTATAAAACATTGTAACTCGTTAAGATTGCTTGGAAGTATAATTAAACTATATATTTTTAATATTGTGTATTGCTAGACCTCTAAAATATGTACGCTCATTCGCCTATTGTTTTGACCAAAGTTTTCTGAGGCCGTTTTGCCAATGCTCCATCTAGGAAAAAACACACGCTCTATTTTTCAATATTTCTAATTAGCTTTCAAAATCAAAACTACTATATTGCGAAATAAAAGCATTAAAAATTGAAGTTAATTATAGATTTTATTTTAATAACAGGTTTTTTACTTAATGTAATTGTATTAATTGGGTTAATCCGAATAAATAATAAACAAAAGCCACATAAATTATTAGGTCTGTTTTGGTGTGTTATTTTAGTAACATTAATTCATTTTTATGCTAAACTCCATGATCTTGATTCGCTATATACTGTTACATTTTTATTTGCAAATGGTGTCCGTTTGTTTTTAGCACCACTAATTTATATTTACATATTATCTATTTGTAAGCCAGATAAATTCTCATTTAAAAAAACATTAAAACATTTTACGTTTTTTGCAATATATCTTGTGGTTTATATTATTCCGTCCATCGTAAATCACTTAAAAGGTCAAGAAGTTTTTACGCATTTAAATTTGATAACGAATGATTATACTCAAGGTCTTTTTCAAGATACGATAAGTATTTTGTACTTATATTTTTCAATACGTCTGTTTATTAATACGAAACAAAATATAAAAAAACAGTATTCTAATATCAATCAAAAAGATTTTTTTTGGGTTCGTAATTTTGTTCTTTGTTTTTCTGTTGCCATTGTTTTAGATATACTAATGATTGCTCTGTCTGTGCTCTTTAATTTAAATGCTGCTGAATTAGGCTATGCTACTGTTTTAGCTTTGGTTACAGCTATGTTTTATTTGGGGTATTATGGCCTTACGCAATCAACGATTTTTCTACCTGATTTTATGACTAATGAAAGAAAGTTTCAAAACAGCAATATGGCTACAGATTTACACCATCTAAAAGAGAAATTTGAGCAGGTTATTAGAACAGAAAAACCTTATTTAACACAAGCATTAACCTTAAGAACATTAGCAAATATTGCAAATATTCCTGAGCGTAAATTATCAATCATTATCAATGATGAAATGCAAACGACTTTTTATGATTTAATAAACAAGTATAGAATTGAAAAAGCAAAAAAGAAACTAACTTCAAATGAATTTGATAAATACTCTATTACTGGTATAGCTGAAACTTGTGGGTTTAATTCTAAAAGTAGTTTCTATAGAATTTTTAAAAAAGAAACAGGCCTTACTCCGACTCAATATAAAAATAATAATAAATAACTATCCCAATACGCTAAATGGGACTAATTGGACTTGAAAGCATGGCTTTAGATTATAATTAAAATTAAATATTTGTGAACTCAATATTTATAAATCTACGATTGATGAATTACTCTATTAAAATCTTATTTGTTTTTATATTCTTTTACGGATCTACCTTTGCTAAGAACAAAGTTGTAGATAATAATGTTACTTCAATTTTGACTACAATAGATTTAACAACCATAATTAATGATAAAATAGCTGTTACTGTAAATGTAAACAACCTTGAATCTAAATCAATAATCTATAGATTACCAAAAGTTATTCAAGGTACGTATGCGATTAGTGATTTTGGGAGGTTTGTAGAAAATTTACAAGCATTTGATATAAAAGGGAATAAATTACCTGTAGAGAAAATAGATGTTAATTCATGGAAGATTAAACGTGCTAAAAAAATAAGCAAAATCACGTACTTGGTTAATGATACATTTGATCTTGATAAAGACAAAAACACCAATATTCCCCAATTCCCAGCAGGTACAAATATTTCTCATGAAAACTATATTTTAAACACGCATGGATTTGTTGGTTATTTTGAAGGTTTGCAGAATATTAAGTATAGTTTAGAAATAAAAGCTTCAAATGATTTTTCTTACGCTACAGGTTTAGAATTAAAAAAAACAACGGAAAATAAAGATAATACAACAAACTATACCTTTATAGCACCTAGATATTTCGATTTAATTGACAATCCTGTATTCTTTGGAAACCTAGATATTGAAGAATTTATAATAAATGATGTGAAAATAGTATTGAGTGTATATTCTCCTAACAAGGTTTATAACGCTAAAGAAATGAAAGCGGTTGTTTTTAATATGCTACAATCACAACTAACGTATTTAAAAGAATTTAAAACAACATCTAGATATGACATTCAAATATATTTTGCAGACGGAAAAGAAATAAAACCAAATGACTATGGTGCTTTAGAGCATCATTCTTCCACAGTAATGATTTTACCAGAAACTATGGAGAAACAGGAGCTTTTTTATCATTTTAAGAATTTATTAGCCCATGAATTTTTTCATATTGTAACACCTTTAAATATGCATTCTGAAGATATTCATGACTTTGACTATCATGCTCCTAATTTTTCAAAACACCTTTGGTTATATGAAGGCGTTACGGAATATTTTTCTAAACTATTTCAAATCAATCAAAACTTAATTAGCGAAAAAGAATTTTACTCTGAAATATTTAATAAACTCAAAACATCTAAAAAATATAATGATACACAAAGCTTTACTTTAATGAGTGAGCAAATAATAGATGTAAAATATCATAAAAACTACCCAAACGTTTACCAAAAAGGCGCTTTAATAGCAATGTGTTTAGATATTCTCCTTAGAGAAGAAAGTAACGGTACCAAAGGAATACTTTCTTTAATGAAAGACCTTTCTGTTAAATATGGAAAAGACAATGCTTTTATTGATGACAATCTTATCGATGAAATCAGTTCAATGACGTATCCATCTGTTGGTGAGTTTTTTAAAAACCATGTTACGGGGGATACACCAATAAATTATCAAGATTTCTTTGACAAAGTAGGGTTAACTTTAACTGAAAAAAATATAATACCTATTAAAAATTTAACCCCCAATCAAGAAAAGATAAAAACAAGGTGGTTGAATTTAAATATTATTGCTTTCGAAAATGTGAATATCATTCCAATGGATAAAGAAACAATATTAAAGAATCACCGTGTTGTTGTCTCTGATGGCAAAATTATTAGTATTGAACCAAGTTCAAAAGAATCAACTTTTAACATAAACAAAACAATTGATGCTACAGGTAAATATTTAATTCCTGGTTTATCTGAAATGCATTATCATTGGAGAAATGGACAAGACACACCTGAAGATGACTTTAAACTTTTAATTGCAAATGGAGTCACTACAGTTCGTAATATGGCTGAAGAATCAAAGCAGGAGGAAAAACAAATAAAAATTAGAAACAAGGTAAAAACCGGTGAATACCTTGGGCCAAACTATTACACTACAGGACCATATCTAAAAAATAAACACTTAAAAAACAAAACATTAATTAAAGAGCAAGTTAAAAGACATAAAGAATTAGGCTACGATTATTTAAAATTGGCAGACAATCTACCAAAAGAGTTGTACTTGTTTTTACTTGATGAAGCCTATAAAAATGACGTACAAATTATTGGTCATGCGCAACGTAAACTTCCATTAGAATTCTCATTACGAATGAAGTCTATTGAACATATGGAAGAGTTTGTATATATATTTAATGGAGAAGAAGATTATGCGTATGTAAATAATAATTTGGAAGAGTTGAATACTATTGCTCAGGAAATTAAAAATAGTGGAATTTATATAACTCCTACACTAGTTGTATTTGAAAAAATGCCACAATATTTGGATAATAACGAGTTTGAAAAAATGAAAAAAAGTGATTTGGTTAAATACCTTTCTCCGAAAGAACGAGAAAATTATTTAACAGAGAAAAATTATGCAAGAGCTAGTTTTAAAAAAATGGTTATAGATGGAGTAAGTGCTAAAGATTTATTTCAAAGATACACTACTTGGATGCGAAAGTTTACCAAAGTATTATATGACAATGATGTTAAATTATTAACTGGTAGTGATACATTTGGAATGGCTATTGTAGGTTTTTCAATTCATAGAGAAATGGAAATTCTACAAGAATTAGGAATGAAGCCTTTTGATATTTTAAATGCAAGTACTGTTAATGCGTCACGTTATTTAGATTCATACCCACTTGAAGGAACTATTACAGAGGGTAAAAATGCAAACTTAGTATTACTAAATAAAAACCCATTGAATGATATAAGAAACACAAAAGAAATTGAAGGTGTTATGTTACATGGAAAATGGTTTTATAGAAATGAACTTGATAAAATGTTATTAGAAGTAGAAAATGCTTTTAAATAATAATTCCCATTCCATACACATTGCCACTTCGCTCCTATCGTCGTTTGGGGCAAAGCGTATTCCATTACATTTTTAAAGAAATTTTCAGGAAGAAAAAATCAAAAAAAAGTAGTTAAAACTTCGCTTTTACCAAAGCAAAGTAACATAATGCTGACCATTATAGTACAAATATTATCATTGATATTTTATGAGTGGAGTCCATTTGATAGCTATAATATAGTATTATGTAAAATATCCCAGAGACATTGTATTCCATTAGTTAAATTGGAACTTGGGTCATTAAACTATTAAGCGGTTTGCTTCGCAGCGTTTATAAAACATTTGTATCTATAATTAGCCGTTATGTAAAATAGCCGCCACCAAGCGCTCGATTGCTTTATAAAATCAAATTGCTCTGGCAATTTATTTTACACACAAATGCGTAGCATTCATGAGCTCCTCTAAAACAATAGAAACCTTGCGAATAACTCTCCATCGCTTGCCAACGCCAAAATAAAAGCTAGCCTTTTTGCTCTTATTAAAAATCGCGTATTCGATAAAATGTACGTAATAAAAAATTTTAAGCGATTCTCGGGGATTGCCACAAGAGTATAAAATTTAAGAAAAATAAATTTCTATACACTTGTTATATATAGAACTTCAATTAATCCTTCTTTTTCTTCTTTCATTATCTTTTGTCTTGAAACAAAAGAAACAAAAATTCAAGCTGCATATAATTTTGGAAACAATTAACGGCTCATTCGCTATATTTTAGGAAACATTGTAACAATTAGCATTGCTTTGAAATCCCTTGTGTAATTGAAACTCTTAAGAAACTGTATTACTAAACCCCTAAAATATGGACGCTCATTTCTCCTATTGTTTTAGCCAAAATTTTATGAGGCCAAGTTTAACATCAAGATTCTATTTTACATAAAAAATTAACAAGTAATGAAGTCAATATCTTCTCCAATAATTTCTTTTACTTCATCATTTGTATATTTTGAACTAGGAACGCCTATAACCATCAACTCAATTGGTCTAGACATAGCCACATATATCATCCTTTTCTTTTCATTTGGAAATTCGATGGGTGTAGAATAATCAGACAATGAAATACTATGACCTTGGCTAGTTTTACTCAAAATCATTAAAATAGAGTCAAAAGTTTGCCCTTTTACTTGATGAATAGTTGATACTGGAACTGTCAAATTATTTTCTTTAAAATCAAATAAATCTGAAATAGTTACTTTATGTTGTTTTGTCCATACACCTTTTTTTATCACAAAGTCTACATCATCATCAAGAAAAAACATCTTTTTGAGATAAGCTTCGCTTAATGAAGTCCAATCTTCAAGTGTATTTTTAAAACTCGGTACTCCTTTAAGAACTTCCATTATTAATGCATTGTATTGGGAATCACCTTTCAATTCTATCACTCGTTCTTTTGAATCCAATCTATTTATGTTTGAATTTTCAATTTCGGGAACAATAACTCGCAAAATATTTACTGCGTTTTTGATTTCATTCTTACTATAACAATTTATAGCTCTAATTAAATAATATGGGATTGAACTTTTCCATGGATAAACGTTATTATTTCCTTCTCCTGATATCAATTTCTGCAATGTTTTTCCCCGAACTACCACTTGGCAATTATCATAACCTTCCGTTAATTCAATATACTTTTCAACGCATTTAATTTCTTCACCATCGTTGTATCTCAAGACATGAATTTTCTTTTCATTTTCTATATTTGCAGTAGAACTAACTTTTTTTTCAGTATTTAAACGTAATTTTTGATATGCATTAATAATATTTTGGGATGAACGTCTACAACTCATTAACTCGAGACAATTCCAATTTTTTGTGTCCTTATACTTTGCATAAAATAAGTCTGGTCTCGCATCTCTAAACTCATATAAACTTTGATAAGGGTCACCAACAAATTCAATGTTTTTAAGACCAATTTCAATTAGTTTATCAAAAATTGCATGTTGTATATCAGAAGTATCTTGAGCCTCATCAATCATCATGAAAGGAAATCTCTTAATAAGCCACTCTCCTATTCTAGGGTGATTTTTCAAAATTTGAAGAGCAAAATATTCTGAATCAGATGATTTTAAAAATCCAAGAGCTAATTGTTGAGTTTTAACGGCATTACAATAATTAAAATATGCTTGTGTGTCATCTCCTCCAATAGTAGAATAAGTTGTTCCATCAATTTTATATTCAATCGAACTTGGTTTATATGAATAAAGATATTTCCTATGTTTTTTTAATTGATAGCTGTTACCCAAAATCTCGTCAATTATGTTACTTTCATCAATAATTTGTACTTTATTTAAAGCAGGTTTAATTAAGTGGATAAAAGGTTTTGTTATAAAGGAGTATACAAAACTATCAATTGTTGAAACATCGTTTGGGAAACCAAGTAATTTGCCTGTAAATGCCTTATATTTTTCATTTATCTCATCCTTTGCCACATTAGTAAATGACAAACAAATAATACCAGCATATTCGCCAAATTCTCTCTTACATTCTTCAATTAATTGAATTAGTTTATAGGCAATTGTAGTTGTTTTGCCACTTCCTGGACAAGCGTTTAATATAACTTTCCCTCTAGCTTTTAAATATTCCTCGCGTTCTGGATTAATTTCAAATTCCATTAACTATTATTTTAAATGATTAACTCCATTTTCGATATAGGATGGAACAATAAAAGTCTTTTTTGCTTCTTCAAGGTTATCAAGTATATGTTGTGCAAAATCTTGAGCGAATTCTGATTTCGTTGGAAGTAATTTCCATAATAAAATAGATATTCTATGCTTTTGGTTAGCATCAATATTATTTCCATTTATGGCATCAACATAAGCTTTAATTTTTTTGAATTTATCAGGTAAATTGTCTTCAATATATTTTACCAAAAAGTTGTTGTAGAAATCCACCTTATTATTGGAAACATTGTCAAGCGCTAATTGAAACTCTAATGTTTTTATTGCAGTATGCAATTCAATAGTAGCGATTCCATTACTTACGGAAGCTATATTTTTTAGACGATTTGATTCAAAAGGAGCTATTAATAATTTATGAAAATCTTCTAGGCTATTGTCTTCAAATAAAGTGTCAAATGAATAATTTTTTGATTCTTTTTTACACCTGTCATCATCTGTAATTATTGTAACTTTTTTATCTAATCTTTTTTCTTCATGAACAGAATTAAATAGATATAAATAAGGGTAAAAAGAAATTCCTTCAATATTTACTAATTCAATTCTATAATCTTCTAATTGAAATCCTAAAACCTGTACAAAAGCATCTATTAATAATTCTTCTGAAATACCTTCAACCATCATTATTCCTCTAGCATAAAATAGTTGAGATTTTGTAACATCAATATACCTAATAAGTTGCTTTCTTCTCTTTGTAATAGCATCTTCATCAATTTTAATATGAGGTTTAGTAACATCTTCAATGATATTTTCTGATATTCTATCAGTATAACACTCTATAATTCTGGTTGCTTTATTATTTAGATGTATTAAATTCTCAAACAAAGCTTTTGATGTTAAAGTTGGAGAATGAGTAGTAATAAAAAGTTGGCTATTTCTAGGAGCATTCGTCTCTTTTAAGAAATTAAATAAATTTAATTGTAATTGCGGATGTAAATGTGCTTCTGGTTCTTCAATTAATAATGCGAAGTGAGATAATTTATCAACACTCAACCTATCTTTAATATCACCTAAAACAGTTGCTATATATATAAGATTATTAAAACCTAAACTATTTTGTAAAAGATTAAAACCACTATCTGTATTTAATGTATTCTTGTCATGAGGTAAAAAAGGCTTAATAGCATTTACTATATATTCAATTTTGGACTGATTCATCATTAGACCAATTTTGTTTTCTTGTCCACTTTTAAAAATTTGTTCAAGATTTGTATTTACACTATCTCTGGTTAACACAACTTCATCTCTCTTTAATAAATCTTGATTTGCTTTACGAACTATTTCCTCAAACTCTTCATTTTTCCCTGCTCTTGTAACTATACGTTTTATTACTTTTCCAAGTATATTATTTCTAGTATTTAATAAATCTTTTGTACTATCTCTTAATGCTCCAAGGTAGTAATGTTGAAACAATTCAAAAGTTTTATAGTCAGCTTTTTGTGACCCTCCGATTCCAGTAGAGTAGCTAAATGATGGATGCTTATCTTCTCTTCTTTCATACATAATTGTAATAGTTGCATAATCATCATCTGGAGTTTTACCTAGCATCATATATTCATAAAAAGCACCTTTTTGTTCATTCGATAAATCACTAAACTTATATGTAATTTCTATTGTTTCAGAAGTAGTACTTGCAACTAAATCTTCAAAAAAATCTTCATTAGTTATATAAATATCTCTTTTAGGGTCAGCAATGTTGTATAGTAACCTTATGGCATCAATTAAGGCAGACTTACAACTGCCATTTTCGCCAATTATCATGTTTATACTCGAATCAAAATCTACTTCAAGACTTTTAATTCCACGAAAGTTGTGAATTTCTATTTTTGATAAATACATATTTTCAATTTGTTGTTTGTTTTTTTTGATTTGGGATTATCAAAGTCATCGCTATTAATTAACTAAAAGAGGAGTTTAAATATACTATTTTTTAACATGTAATAGATTACGGATTTCCATAATATATTACATTTACTAAATGGATGATATGCGAATTATTTGTTCTAAATTTTTGTAATAGCTTAAGATTTGCATTTAAGTATTTCTGAATCATAATTTTAGAAGTGAACAAAAAAGTTTAAAATTAGAATTCAACCTTTTGTCCATATATTGTGTTTTAAGCTTTTACATATTTATAATAACTCCACTACCTTGTACCAATAATAAAAGATGCTCTTATCCGGTTGCCGTTTTAATTTGTTCAAGAACGCCCAGTCGGGTTTTTCAATGGTAAGCTCGCTAATGTCCTGTCCTTTATAATATTCAATTTCTTTAATTTTCGGTTGTAACAATATGGCATTCAAATAGGCTACTCTTGCTGAAGCTGCCATTGCTTCTTCTATCCTGAAATGTCCAGTCATTAGAAATGCACTACCGAAACTGCGTATACCCAGATTCAAATCGGCAAACTTCTTTTTCGATTCTTTAGTCGGGTTACTTTCCCTTCTGGCAATAATAGCACAGGTATTTATGGAATCCCATAGAATATCAGTTTTTTTGAGGTTTCTGTTACCGAAATCTTTATCGGAACTTCTATAGGATAGTTCTGCCATCGCAAAGGCGGAAAAACTTTTCTTTACTATGGTCATATCGGTAATGCTCTCAAACAATTTCCCTAAATCAAACAATTGCTTACAGATTTCCATTGTAAATAACTGGTCGCCCTTATAATATGGAATACCAATGGTCTCTGGCGCAAAAGCAGTAAGCTTGTCCCCACAGATGGAATTTACCGAAGGTGTGGTGATTGATATTATAGGCTTATCTACCGATAGCCAAGAAATCTCAACGGAAGATTCTATAAGCTCTGGATAGTGTGGACTGTCAAAAAGAACATCCAAAAGAATGGTTCCTGGAACGTTCGTGTTGTAAACTGAATCAAATTCAAAAGTATAGTGTGCCTTTGGAACGCCTTCTTTATAACTTCGACGTTCATTCAAAGTGTAGCTTTTAAAATGAGAATTGGCGACAACTGCATCAAGAATTTTTTCCAATGGGTCACGCTTTATACTTGAAATGATATCGATATCTATTGAAAACCGATTGCCTTCTTCAAGCAAAAGAACAAGTGATGTGCCGCCTTTAAAAACAAAATCAAGTCCTTCTATCTTTAGATGTTCTAACAAAGAAAATGCGTGAATCATTTTTTCCAATATGGTCACGTTAATGCCTTTATGTTCTTTTTTTGCTCGGAAAATGTCCAACCATTCTTTTGTGAAGCTTTTGTTTTCAATCATAGATTATGTCCTCTAAAATATTCGGTATGTGGTTATTCATAAATTGCTTGATTTCCTGTTCTTTCTTTCGTCTTTTCGCATAACTAAAAAGTTTTGTGAAATTAATGCTGTATCGCTCAAGTATTTTTTCATAGATGTTTATGAGTTCAGAACCTTGGTAATAATGGTACAGGTTTTCATCTGCAAACAAGTCCACCATTATTTTTTCAAGTGTAGCAACTGGAACTACATTTTTTTTGTCTTTCAGCTTACTTATCGGTGCTCTTGTAACGAGACGTTTTATGACTACGGGTATAGTACTCTCGGAAATGTAGAACTCAATTTCCTTATCATCAGGATTCAAGAAAAAATCCATTTTCAAGGAATCATTTAGATAATAGTAGAGTGATTCCGTAAATTCCTTTTCCACTTCTACCACAATCATTCGATTAGATACTTGATGCTGTGTGAATTCATTTAGCCATTGGTTTTCCCATATAGCATATTGGATTTCCTCAAACCGTTCATTCGTCTTACTTACTATTTTTAGAACGCTATCAGACAGTACTGGTCTATATTTGGGTTTATAGGATATGATATACAATCCACGACCAATAGTTTTGATGATGTCCTTTTTCTTCAGGTCATAAATTCGCCAACTAAAGGTGCTTTCCTTCAAATCTGGTTCAAAGTCCAAATAGAACTGAAATAGTTCGTCCCTATCAAAAGAACCACGTTCCTTAAATGCTTCTATAAGCTTATTTTCTACAATTTTTGGCATAATTTCTATATCAAAACTTTGCCAAAAATACAAAAAAGTGGCGAATATTTGAAAACTAATTATTACCACTATATCAATAAAGTGGTAAATATTTGAAATTATAGTGTTTAGTGAGTGAAAAAATCCAGTTTGAGGTACTGGATGAACCTTTATTGATGCTATGCCATTGCATAAACTTCATCGAACAGCTTCTTATCTAACCGTTCTTGTTGGCAAAAGGTTTTCTTCAACGTATAGTGCAATACTGCATTGAACGCATTGTAGCCCAACCAGAGATTGGGTTCTTCATTAAGTAATAAGGCCTCATAGTTTAAGATTTCAAGGACTTCCCTTGATTTCTTGGAAGGCTCACTATTCTTATCGCTACATTCATACCGAAACAATTTTGTTTTGTCAAGTATTGCTTTCACAAATTCTTTCGTATCGATAATTTTAAATTCTTTCATTTTATCAAACCTCTTGGTAATGGTATAGAACTCATTGTCCAGAAATTTGTCGAATAGATTGTCCAACCTTGGCATTATAAGGTCGGTATTGTTCTTACTGTGCTTGATGGAAAACTCAATTTCAGCCTGTGAAACATGAAGGCCATTAGAACATACTTTTCTATAAAACCCAAAATGACCGGAAGTTTTTTCACTACCATCATAGGAATTTTTGAACCGAAGCATCGGTAATATCAAATCCTCTTTGTTCTTGACTGAAAATTGGCTTTTATCATCGATGATGAAGTCGGTAATAAAAGACCTATCATTTCGGTTGATGGTGCGTTTGTCGAAGTTCAGCTGTGCATCGGTCAGCATATCTTCAGCTTTCTTGAAGAAGAGTTGATTTGGAATATGGCCATAGCTGTTCGATACCACATTGACGATTTTGCCATTTGAGATAATGACATTTTCAAGCCCTCGGCGGGATTCCATCTGTGTCAGACTTTTTAAGGATTTCATTTCTGATGGTACGAAGATTTCATCCTGTTGCAAATTTTGTAAATACATAGCATTTGAATTTAGATTAAACAATATTTGAGCAGTACCCAAACAGAAGATAAAATCTTGGCTCAAAAGGAAACGGAATAAATAAGCGAGGGAGGAAGCGTCGGCTTTATGCCGTAGTCTTTTGATGGAAGTATTTTACGAGTTTAAATTGCGGTTATATTGTATGATAATAAACTTCCCTTCCGAAGAAAAAAGGTTGTGTTTTAGCAAAATTTATTATTCTAACTGGTAATTCATAAAGATAAATGACAAATGAAATGATTTAATATCAATAAGAATGTGGTCTTAAAAATAGCAAAATGTTGTACCTATGTTGTACCTGACCTTTTTTTGAGTTCGATTTTAAGCAAAAAAGCCGAAGATTTCTCTTCGGCTTTTGTACGGGCGGGGAGACTCGAACTCCCACACCTCGCGGCATCAGATCCTAAGTCTGACGTGTCTACCAATTCCACCACGCCCGCATTTTAATATTTTAACAGTTTTTATTTCGCTATGTCCTAAGTCTAGCGTGTCTACCAATTCCACCACGCCTGCAAATCCCAATAATTATTGGGATGCAAATATAAACAATCCTTTTAATATTCAAATCTATCTACAAAAAATAATATCGCTTTTCGTACTTTTAAGGCTCATTAAAACTTATT